>JASHNY010000147.1 GCA_030041385.1 Alphaproteobacteria bacterium | reverse complement strand
CTTGCCGCAGTCGCATCATTGATCAGTTACGTGCCAGTGTACGCGATCGTTTTCGGGACCAGTCTGTTCAACGCGCCTTGGCGTGACCTCGCTTTGCAAGCATTTGTCCATGGATTTCTGGTGGCCGTGATTTCGCTTTTGCTTTACGGACGCGCAGTCAGCCTTCTTGGGGCATCGAGCGGTTCGGCGTTCGCAGCTCTAGCCCCCGCGATAACCGCGATTTTGGCCATTCCGATTCTCGGCGAATGGCCAGCGACGAGTGACTGGATTGCAATGGTCCTGATTTCGGCTGGTGTCTACGTCGCAAGTGGAGGGCTGCTCCCGGCTCAACGGGTTGGGTTGGCACCTCGGCCACCCGCGCGCGAACCGTCAGACGGCTCTATTGTCTGAGGTCATTGGTGCTGCTGCGACCTCTAGTTTGCTCTCCCGAGCTTCAAGCCATACCGGATCGCTCAATCCCTCTGGAAAGTCTGCTTAAGCGAAAGCAGACCGACGTTCGACCCGCCTCTTCCGTCAGGTCAGCGCCGCAAGCGGTCATCGCAGCGGGAGCGACCTCAACGATCAAATGGAACGGCAGCCGATCTTTAGACCAGGGTTGATAACGCCTAGCTCGCGTCGCTCATGTAGCGACGAAGCCCGTCACGCCACTTTGCAAAACCCTCTTTCTCGAAAAAGCTGACCCACCGATCACGCTCGCTCTGCTCGCAATCGAACGTTGCGGTCCATTCGACGAAAGCCTTTGCGGCGTCGGTAACCGGCGTGACCGGGATTGTCGACGTGTAATTCTCAAGCGGCAAATAGGGCGGATCACAGATCGCGTATGTGTAGGAACGCTCGACGTCGGAGTGGGCAAGCAGTACCTGCCGTCGCGCGACCGAACAGGCCTGGTCCCCCGGCCATGATCAATGTGCCTACGGTTGCCACCGCCCGATGGCGACATCCTCGACCATTTATTCCACGTTACCGGCTAATCGCCGGCGGATCTTGGTCGGCGGCCTGCCGTAGACTTCAGCAAAAACGGAGTTGAACCGTCGCAGGCTCCCGAAGCCTGCCCGCATCGCGATCTCGGTCATTGGCAGGCTGGTCTCGTCAAGGAGGCGTTTGGCTCGCTGCACGCGTGCGGTCCTTGCCACTTTTGAAGGACTAGCCTGGAGATGACGCGCGAATAGTCGCGTCAGCTGCCTTGACCCCACGCCGAGGCGCTGAGCGAGGCGCTCCACAGTAGCTCCCTCCTGATCGAGTGCTCCCTCCTCGACGATAAGCCGCAGTGCCCGCTCGACGGTCGCGCGGCTGCCGATCCAGGCGCTGCAAAATGGAGCAGTTTCCGGCCGGCAGCGCAGGCACGGGCGGAAGCCGGCTAGCTCCGCAGCGGCGGCCGACGGGAAGAACGAAACGTTAGCCGACCGGGCGGGGCGTACCGGACAGACCGGACGGCAGTAGATGCCGGTGGTATGGACGCCGGTATAGAACTGCCCGTCATAGGCCGCATTTCGCGCCAAGCGCGCCCGATCGCATTCCGTAAAGTCGAGCGACATACGCACGATCATAGTCGCTGCCGCTTCTCGACCAGACTCCCTTTTGGGGATGGAGTCCGGTTTTGGCCAGCAACCGCGGCTTGGTTCCACTACCTCTGATCGCGAGCGCTCAGGACGGTGATGTGCCCGCCACGAGACGCTTTGGCATCTGACGTCAGCCGACCTGTGGGAGAGTGAGAATGCAGCAGCACCGAAACATCGAAGTCAGCGGCGCGACACTCGAATGCACCCTTTATGGGTCTGGCACGCCGGTGGTGTTGCTGGCGAACGCCGGCTGCAGCAGCGGCTATTTTGAGGACCTGGCGCGCGTGCTTGCTGCCGGTGGGTTGCAAGCCATCTGTGTCAACATGCGCGGTACTGGAGAGAGCCGCGGCTCGCTCGACGGCATAACTGTGCATGACTTGGCCGCCGATGTGGCTGGGGTCCTTGAAGCTTTGGATTGCGATCCGGCGCACCTCGTCGGCCATGCGTTCGGCAATCGGATCGCACGCTGTTTGGCAGTCGACCGGCCCTCACTGGTGCGCAGCGTGACTCTGCTTGCGGCGGGCGGCCTCATCGCACCCACACCACCCCTGGGCGCGCACTTTCGCAACGCTACCGAAGTCAAGATGAACGGCAGCGACTGCGTCACCGTGCTGGGGGCGCGCTGGCTGTCGCCGGCGTCCGATCCGAAAGTACTCGCGCAGGTCGAATGTTGGCCGGCGGTGTTTGTCGCCCACCTCGCGACCGGCCGGGGTATGGCCCTCGAAGAGTGGTGGGGCGCCGGAACAGCCCCCCTTCTCGTGATCCAGGGGCTCGATGATGAAGCGGCTCCGCCGGGCAATGGCCACGCGCTGCGCGAGCAATTCGGCGAGCGCGTCCGGGTTATCGACCTGCCTCGCGCAGGACACTTTCTGGTGTTGGAGCAGCCCGAAGCCATTACGCGCGCCGTCGCCGAGTTTGTCGGCGCGGGCGCAGGTCCTCGCTGACTGCTTGCGGGAAATCGAGAGGAGCCTCCATGTTCGCGAAGGCGCTCGTCGGCCCGCTCTCCCGCATGGGCCTCCACTATGGCTGGGTGGTCGTCGCGGTCACCTTCCTCGTCGCGCTGACCACCGCCGGCGCGGTCGGCGTGCCCGGCGCGCTGATCCTGCCGCTGACCAAGGAATTCGGCTGGGACACGGCGCAGATTTCGAGCGCGCTCGCCATCCGCCTGATCCTGTTCGGCCTGATGGCGCCCTTCGCCGCGGCTTTCATCGAACGCTACGGCGTTCGGCGCGTGGCGCTCGCCGCGGTGACCATGATCATCGCCGGACTGCTGCTTGCGCTCTTCATGACGCAGGTGTGGCATCTGGTCCTGTTCTGGGGGATCATCGTCGGCGTCGGCACAGGTCTCACCGCCTTGGTGTTGAGCGCCATCGTCTCCTCCCGGTGGTTCACGGCGCGGCGCGGCCTGGTGCTCGGCCTGCTCACCGCGAGCTCGGCCACCGGCCAATTGGTTTTCCTGCCGCTCGCCGCCTGGCTCGTCGATCACGCCGGCTGGCGCTATGCCCTGATCCCCTCGGTGATCGGCCTCGCCATCGCCGCGCTGCTCGTCGTGCTATTCATGGCCGACCGACCCTCCGACGTCGGCCTTGCGCCTTATGGCGAGACGCCTTCACCCGCCAATCTCGTCGCCGCCGCCCCGCCCGCGGCGCCGGCCCTCGGCCGTGCGCTGACCGTGCTCGGCGAAATCTCCGGCGACGGCGCCTTCTGGATCCTCGCCGGCACGTTCTTCATCTGCGGCCTCTCCACCAACGGCCTCGTGCAGACCCATTTCATCTCGCTCTGCGTCGATTTCGGCATGCCGGCCGTCGTCGCGGCCTCGACGCTCGCGATGATGGGCATATTCGATCTCGTCGGCACGATCGGCTCGGGCTCGCTCTCCGACCGGTTCGACAGCCGCGCCTTGCTCTTCTGGTACTATGGCTTGCGCGGTCTCTCGCTGCTCTACCTGCCCTTCTCGACCTTCACGTTCTACGGCCTGTCGCTGTTCGGCATGTTCTATGGGCTCGACTGGCTCGCGACCGTCCCGCCGACCGTGCGCTTGAGCGCGCAGTGCTTCGGCAAGGAGCGCGCGGGCGTCGCCTTTGGCTGGATTTTCGCCGCCCATCAATTGGGCGCGGCCACCGCGGCCTTCGGCGCGGGGCTCTCGAAGGACATGCTTGCGAGCTATCTCCCGGCCTTTTTCGCGGCCGGCGCAATGTGCCTCGTGGCCTCCGCGATCGTGTGGCTGGTCGACGCCAAGAGGCCGGCGCCGGCGGTAGCGTGACGAGCGGCGCCATGACGCCTCGCTTTCATGCGTCGCATGTCATCGCCTTGCCCACGGTCAAGTTCGAGCGAATGCGAGGCATTCGTCCGACCAAGCGCGCTAGCGCGGGGCGCCCGCCTCGCTCATGGCGGGCTCATGCTTTGAGAAGTCGCGATCCTGCGCTATCGCATTAGGAGGATGAAATGAACCAAACGGAAAAAGCCGAACGCTTTGCGGAGTTACACGTCAAAGGCTCACCGCTGTTGCTCTACAACGCATGGGATGCGGGTAGCGCGAAAGCTGTTGCCGAAGCCGGTGCTAAGGCGATCGCGACTAGCAGCTGGTCGGTCGCCGAGGCGCAGGGCTACCGCGACGGCGAGTTTATCCCGATCGCGCTTGCGGAGCAGATTGTCGGGCAGATCGCCGCAACGATCGATCTCCCGGTCACCGTCGATTTCGAAGGTGGCTACAATGGTGACAACGATGATGAACTCGCGGGCAATATCGCACGCCTGCTCGATCTCGGGGTGATCGGCATTAATTTCGAGGACCGCGTCGTTAAAGGCGCGGGGCTTTACGGTATACGTCGCCAGGCAGAGCGGATTACGACGGTCCGCAAGACCGCGCAGAAAAAGGGTGTCGAGCTCTTCGTCAACGCTCGCACCGATTTGTTCCTCGGCCAGGGCGGGGATGAGGCTCAATTGGTTGGCGAAGCTCTCGAGAGGGCGAAGGCGTACGCAGCCGCGGGGGCGTCCGGATTTTTCATTCCCGGCTTGAAAAAAGACGAGCTGATCGGTCGCATCTGCGAGAACGTCACGCTGCCGGTCAACGTGATGGTCGTGGACGGGGTGCCGTCCAACGACCGCCTGACCGAGCTCGGCGTTTCACGCATCAGCTACGGACCGATTCCGTACATCCACTTGATGGCGGCGCTCCGACAGGACGCGGAAAAAATCCTTTCGTAGCCACGTTCCAGGCGCAGGGCGACGAGCAAACGGCAATGGTTTCGCCGTCCTGCGCCTGTCGAACCGGCGAGG
>JASHNY010000154.1 GCA_030041385.1 Alphaproteobacteria bacterium | reverse complement strand
CCATGCCCATACGGTAAGCTCAAACTGCCTAAAAAGTATCCCGATTTCCTCGATCACTTTGCCAATATGGTTCTTTTTTTGACTTTCGCATCCGCGTTTGCCGCCGCAATATTCACTGGAATCCAGGTCCACATTGCCGCCTACAATAAGCCTCCCAGGCGTGCCCAAGTAAAGCATGTAGCGCGCGCACGGCGCGTCACTCCCGCCCGGCGCGAGGCCGGGTCCGTCTAAGGTTCTGACCGGGAGCTAGTGGTTGGAATCTAACATTTGAAACCCGTCATGCGCGTCATTCCGGAGCGCCGCGCAGCGGCGGGTCCGGAACCCATGAACACCGGCCTCTGGAACATGGGTTCCAGGCTCGGCCCTTTGGGCCGCCCCGGAATGACGGTCGGGATTCATTCGCCTGAATTGGACCACTAGGTGGGGATTGGCCGCTGCGCCGGCCACGCTGGCGCGGTGGCGCTTGCTACATAATTCCGGAAATCTGGCGGACCCGACACGATTCGAACGTGCGACCTCTGCCTTCGGAGGGCAGCGCTCTATCCAGCTGAGCTACGGGTCCGCGCTGCCTAGGTGATTAGCGCCTGGCGCGGCGGGGTGCAAGGGGTGCGCGGGAGAAAGCCGCTGGAACAAGGGGCTAGCCGCTGCCGGCGGGTTTGGGCGGCCATGGCCGATCGTTTTGGGCGGCGTCCTCGCGCGACGGCAGCGCCCGGTGGCGGTCGAGCACCCAGCTTGCCACATCCTCGGCGACAAGGGCGCCGTCGAGGTCGCGCAGCAGCATGTGGTAGCCGTGCGCGTAATAGGCAAGCCGGCGGGGATGGGCCGGGTCGGGCGGGAGATGATCGACAAACAGGCGCACCGGCTCGCGCGGGATGATCTCGTCGTGCGCGCCGTATTGCAGCAGCAGCGGCGCGTCGAGCCGCGGCGCCGAGCGCAGCGCCGCGCTCATCAGGTTGACGAGGCCGTAGACCGCATCGACGCGCGTCGCCTTGATCACCAGCGGGTCGCGCGCGAGCGCGCGCAGCATCGGGATATTGTCTGACGGCCAGCGGTGCAATTGCCGCCCGGTCAGCCGCATCGCCGGAAACAGCCGCACCGCCGCCCACAGCGCCACCCGCTCCGGCAGGTTCATCGCCTGCCTTCCCCACACCGCCGGCGCGGTCAGGATCACGCCGTCGACAGCGGGCATCGGCGCCCCGGTTTCGCCGGTTTCGGCGCAGATCGCCACCGCCGCACCCATGCTCTCGCCGAGCAGGTAGATCGGCTTTCCGGGGTAGAGGCGGTGCAGCACCCGGGTGGCCGTGACCGCATCGGCGACAAGCGCGGCGCGGCCCGGCCAAAACAGGCGCCCCGGGGCCGCCCCGAACCCGCGCTGGTCATAGGCGTAGGTGGCGATGCCGTACCGGGCCCATACCGCGGCCGGCATCGTGAAGGCGTTGCTGTAATCGTCGAACCCGTGCAGCGCCAGGATCACGGCGCGCACCCCCTGCGGGATCGGGCCGGGCGGAAGCCATACCTTGAGCGGCAACACCGTGCCGTCGGCGGTGACGTAGCGGTCGCGGCTGAACTGCGGGATCGGCGCCGGCGCGCCGCGGTGCGCGGCGATGCCGGCCGGCGCGAGCGGCGGATAGGTCGGCGGGGCGCAGCCCCCGAGCAATAGCAGAAAGAGGGCGACAGCGACGCCGGAGGGGTCGGCGAAACGGGTGGCGCCAACGCGGACGATTAGGCACCGGATCATTGGATTGCACCGCAGCAACGCGTATCATCCCGCCCCGCGGGCGGTCAACCCGCGCTCCCGCGGCATAAATTCGTTCCGGATGGCCCATGTCTGCTGCTTTCGAGACGATCGAGACCGATGCGACGGTAGCCGCCTGCAATGGCGGGGGCGGCCCGCTCGGGCATCCCAGGGTATATTTGAACCTGGCGCCGTCGGGCCGCGTAGAGTGCCCCTATTGTTCGCGCCAGTTCGTCAACCCGCGGCTGGCCGCGCAAGGCGGCGGCGCCGTCGTCGGTCCGTCGCCCGGCCAGCATTGAGAGGAGCGCCGCGATGGACGATGCCGCGATTTCCGTGGCCGCGCCGCAGCCCGGCGCCGCGACCGCGGTGCCGCGCCATGTCTATCTGGTCGATGGCTCGGGCTTCATCTTCCGCGCCTATCACGCGCTGCCGCCGCTGAGCCGCTCCGACGGCACGCCGACCGGCGCCGTGCTCGGCTTTTCCAACATGCTGGCAAAGCTGTTGAGCGAGACCGACGCCGATCATATCGCGGTCGTGTTCGACCATTCCGGCCGCTCGTTCCGCAACCGCGTCTACGACCAGTACAAGGCGCATCGGCCCGAGCCGCCTGCCGATCTGGTGCCGCAGTTCTCGCTGATCCGCGACGCCACCGCCGCGTTCGGCGTGTGCCGCATCGAACTGAAAGATTTCGAGGCCGACGACCTGATCGCCGCTTACGCGCGGGAAGCGGTCAAGGCCGGCGCCGTCGTCACCATCGTCTCGTCCGACAAGGATTTGATGCAGCTCGTCGGCGATCAGGTGACGATGCTCGACCCGATCAAGAACCGCCCGATCGGCGAGGCCGAGGTGCGCGAGAGGTTCGGCGTCGGCCCCGACAAGGTGATCGAGGTCCAGGCGCTGTGCGGCGACAGCGTCGACAATGTGCCCGGCGTGCCGGGCATCGGGGTCAAGACCGCGGCCGAATTGATCAACGCCTATGGCGACCTCGAAACGCTGCTCGAACGCGCCGACGAGATCAAGCAGCCGAAACGGCGCGAGGCGCTGATCGCCAACGCCGCCGCCGCGCGGCTGTCGAAGACGCTGGTGACCCTCGACGCCGACGCGCCGCTCCCCTGCCCGCTCGAAGATCTGCGGGTCAGACCCATCGATCCGGACAGATTGCTGCCCTGGCTCAAGGAGATGGAGTTCCGCGCGCTGGCGACGCGGATGACCCAGCGGCTCGCCGGCACGATCGCCGCGGCGGAGGCGATCGCCGGCCCCAGCGAGCCGGCGGTTCCGGATATCCCGTCGTTCGCGGCGCCGCGCACCTATGCGCTCGTCGATACGCTCGACGGGCTCGACCACTGGATCGAGGCGGCCATGCAGGCCGGCACGGTGGCGATCTGGCCGGCGGCGAGCACGGTTCCCGGCAGCCGACCGGCGCTCGCCGGCATCGCCCTGGCGCTGATGCCGGGGATGGCCGCCTACGTGCCGCTCGGCCATCGCCTTCCGGGCAGCGAGCCGACGCTGGATTTCGGCGCGCCCGCAGGCGATGGCGCGCCGCGCACCAACACGCTGGCGCTCGACGACGCACTCCTTCGGCTGAAGCCGCTGCTTGAGGACCGCAGCGTGTTGAAGATCGTGCCCGACGCCAAAGCCGCGGCCCACTTGCTGTTGCGCCACGGCATCGTGCTCACACCATACGATTGCACGATGCTGATGTCGTATGTGCTCGACGGCGGGCCGTTCGAGCACGACATCGAGGCATTGACCGAGCGCGTCTTCGAGCACCGCCTCACCCCGGCAAAGGAGTTGCTCGGCACCGGCAAGAGCCAGGTCCCCTTGGCCGAGATCGCGCCCGAGGCGGCGCGCGATTTCGCCGCCGAACGCGCCGATGCGGCACTGCGCGCGCACGCCATGCTGAAGGCGCGGCTGGTGCGCGACAAGATGACCGCGTTCTACGAGACCGTCGAGCGCCCGCTGGTGCCGGCGGTCGCGGCCATGGAAAACAACGGCGTCCTGCTCGACCGCCATGCCCTTGCCGAGATGTCGCGCGATTTCGCCCGCCGGATCGCCGACATCGAGGTGGCGATCTATCGCGATGTCGGCCACGAGTTCAACATCGGCTCGACCAAGCAGCTTGGCGACGTGTTGTTCGAAAAGCTCGGCATGCCCGGCGGCCGCAAGGGCAAGACCGGCGCCTACGGCACCGACGCCTCGATCCTCGAGCAGCTCGTGCCATTGCACCCGGTGCCGGGCCGGGTGCTCGAATGGCGCCAGCTGACCAAGCTCAAATCGACCTATGCCGATGCGCTCGGCGACCAGATCGACCGCGAGACCGGGCGCGTCCACACCACCTTCGCGCTCGCCGCGACCTCGACCGGGCGCCTCAGCTCGACCGACCCCAATCTGCAGAACATCCCGATCCGCACCGAGGAAGGGCGCAAAATCCGCGCCGCCTTCGTCGCCGCGCCGGGGCATTTGCTGCTGTCGGCCGATTACAGCCAGATCGAATTGCGCCTCGCCGCCCACGTTGCCGACATCCAGGCGCTGAAGGAGGCATTTCTCGCCGGGCACGACATCCACGCCGCGACCGCGAGCGAGGTGTTCGGCGTGCCGCTCGAAACCATGGACCCGCTGACCCGGCGGCGCGCCAAGGCGATCAATTTCGGCATCCTCTACGGCATCAGCGCCTTCGGGCTCGGCGCCCAGATCGGCGTGCCGCAAGCCGAGGCGGCCGAATACATCCGCAAGTATTTCGAGCGCTTTCCGGGCATCCGCGCCTATGTCGAGCGGACCAAGGCCGACTGCCGCGCCAGGGGCTATGTCGAGACGATCTTCGGGCGCAAGTGCTACATCCCCGGCATCCGCGACGCCAACCCGGCCCGCCGCGCCGGCGCCGAACGCCAGGCGATCAACGCCCCGCTGCAAGGCTCGGCCGCCGACATCATCAAGCGGGCGATGGGCCGCCTGCCCGAGGCGCTGGCCGGGTGCGGGCTGAAGGCGCGGCTGTTGTTGCAGGTGCACGACGAATTATTGTTCGAGGTGCCCGAGAACGAGGCCGAAGCGACCGCGGCGGTGACCAAGGAGGTCATGGAGGGCGCCTGTGCGCCGCGCTGCGAACTCTCGGTTCCGCTCGTGGTCGAGACCGGCTCGGCCGAAAGCTGGGATGCGGCGCACTGACCGGCCTGTTGCGTCGCGGCCAGCGGGTGCCCTTTTCTTGATTCGCCGCGGGCGATAGAATCGGCGCATCGACAAGGGCGGGCATACCCGCCGCCAGCGGAGCGAAAATCCTGGCCCCCGAGCCACCGATCGACAACAACCCTGCGCCGGAGACGGCGACCGCCGGTGCGGCGCCGCGCGCGACCGTGCCCGCGAGCGAGACCGTGCCGGCGAGCGAAACCGTGCCCGCGAGCGAGCCGGGCCATCCGGCTGACGCCGCGGGACCGCCGGGTCCGCACCGC
>JASHNY010000153.1 GCA_030041385.1 Alphaproteobacteria bacterium | reverse complement strand
TGCGGCCGAACAGGTCGAGCGACTCCATCATCGCGTCGAGATTGCCGGTGCCCGGGTCCTGCAATGACAGATCGACGATGCCGGCGCCGATCTGTTCGCGGCATTGCTTGAGCTGGGCAACGATGCGGTCTGGGCCGCCGCAGAAGCTGATCGGCAACACGCCGCCGACCGGCGCCTGCCGCTTCTCGCCGGCAATGTTGCGGTTGTCCGACGCCATCAGCGCGTCGCGCAGCCCGGGCGCGAGCGGAAACGGCGGCTGCTTGCTGCGTCGTTCCAGCGCCTGGTCGGCCGCCTCGTCGGTCTCGCCGAGGATCATGTTGGCGCGGTAGATGATGTCGTCGCGGCCGGGCTCCCAGCCATACTGCGCGCACTGCTTGCGGTAATACCCAGTCGCCTTCGCCATCGATTCGAAGGTACCGTAGGACACGCCAAGCCCGACATGGTGGCGGGCGGCGAAGGCGCCGGCCTCGGCGCTCGTCCCCAGTGCATAAATCGGCATTCCGTTCTGCGGGCGCGGCCAGATCGACACGGTGCGATACTGGAAATGGCGGCCCTGCCAGCCGAAGGGCTGCGGCTCGTGCCATGCCTTGAGGATCAGCTCCATGCCCTCGTCGGTGCGCTCGCGCGCTTCTGTCGGGTTCAGATCGTAGCTGAGATACTCGTTGGTCGTGCCGCGCAACAGGCCGACGACGATGCGGCCCGGGGCCATCGTGTCGAGCATCGCCAATTCCTCGGCGACGCGGATCGGGTTGCTGGTCGGCACGATCGGCCCGAGCAGAGCGACCTTCAGCGTCTTCAGCTGGCCGGCGATGAACGCGGCCGAGACGACCGGCGACGGGGTCAGAATGCGCGGCGAGTAGTGGTGCTCGGAGACGCTGACCCAGTCGAAGCCCAGCTCCTCGACGAATTTGAGGCGTTCGACCATGCCGGCATACGCCTTGACCCCGGTTTCGGGGTCGTATGCGGCGGACGGCACCGGCCATTCGCGCGGCAACTCGGGGGGTACCGGATAGCGCCCGGTTTCGAAGAACGAGACCTTCATCGCCGCCGCCCTCGCCGGTTTCAGCGAGTGCGATTGTACTCGTAATCCTCGCGCTCGCCAGCACCGAGGCGCAGCCCTTCGGGCAGCGGCGCACGGCTCTGGTTGAGCTTGGCGTGGGCCGCCAGGTCCTCAGCCGTCGCCCAGCGTTCCAAAAGGCACAGCCGGTCGGGGTCGAGTGCGCTCTGAAACACCTCGAACTGCTCGCAGCCCGCATCCTGCTGCGACACGCGGCAGCGCGCCGCCATCGCCTTGGCCAGCTCTGCGCCTTTGCCCGGCGCGGCGGTGATCGAAATGACGAGACGGACGGACATCGTTTCCTCCCTCCATTGAGTCATCCGAGTAAACCATGTCATTCCGGGGGGCCGCAACGCGGCGAGCCCGGAATCCAGGAACACGACCTTGGCCTTGCCGCCACGTCCGGCGTTCATGGATTCCGGGTTCGCGAGCGACGCTCGCGCCCCGGAACGACAAGACGGTAGGATGCGCCCACCCTCTGCGAAAGGAGAACCTCGTGCCCGACAAGATCGCCGTCATCACCGGTGCCGGCAGCGGCATCGGCCGCGCCAGCGCGCACGCGCTGTTGGAACTCGGCTTCAATGTCGCGCTCGCCGGGCGGCGCAAGGAGATGCTGGAGGAGACCGCCGCGCTCGCCAATTTGCCGGCGCACCGCACCCTCGTCGTGCCGACCGACATCATGGACCCGAAATCGATCGACGCCCTGTTCGACCGGGTCAAATCCACCTATGGCCGCATTGACCTGTTGTTCAACAACGCCGGCACCAGCACGCGCAACATCCCGATCGAGGATTTGACCTACGAGCAATGGTCGGCCGTGGTCGCGACCAACCTGACCGGCTCGTTCCTCTGCGCCCAGCATGCCTTTCGCATGATGAAGGCACAGAACCCGCAGGGCGGGCGCATCATCAACAACGGCTCGGTGTCGGCGCATGTGCCGCGGCGCAACTCGGTGCCCTACGCCTCGACCAAGCACGCGCTGACCGGCCTCACCCGCTCGCTCGCGCTCGACGGCCGCGAGTACGGTATCACCTGCGGCCAGATCGACATCGGCAACGCCGCCACCGAACGCAACCGCGACACCTCGGTCGGCCGCCTGCAGGCCTCCGGCCGGGTCGAGGCCGAGGCGCGCATCGACGTCAAAGAGGTCGCCAAGGGAGTCGCCTACATGGCCGGGTTGCCGCCCGAGGCCAACGTGCTGTTCATGACCGTGATGGCCGCCAAGATGCCTTATGTCGGGCGGGGCTGACCGGCTCCTTGTCATTGCGAGGAGGCGCAGCCGACGCGGCAATCTCGCGCGCCGCGCGTTGTCCTGAGCTTGCGTCGCTTCGCTCGCAATGACAGTGCACAGGAGGTCCTAGCCCGGCAGTTCCACCATTCCCATCCACCACAGCGAGGCGGCGCCGACATCGACCTCGTACTTGCGGATGTAGCTGAGCCGGCCGTCGTCGCCGATGCGGAACAGCGACATCGTGGCCGGCGCGACCGTCACGCCGGCGCCGTCCGTCACCGGTACGGCCTGGATGTGCGCCGCGACCAGGAGCCGCCCGCTCGGGTCGATGTGAAAGGTGCGGCAGTGATAGCCGCGCGTATCCTCGAACTGGATCGCGGTCGGCTTTCCCGTGCCCGGATCGATCGCATACACCGCCAGCGTATTCTCGCCGCCGGCGAAGACCCGCCACCCGTTGCGTTCGACCAATGCCGAGGCCCGGTTGGCGACATAGACGAAGCGGCCGTTGGGGTGCACATGCACGGTGCCGGCGGCCTGGCGCCCGCCGCCGCCCGAGCCGCCCAGCGTCGTGGCGCTGAACACCGGCTCGGCCGACAATCTGCCCTCCGCCATGTCGAACACGTCGAGCCGGTTCTGCCGCTCCAGCGACACATAGACCCACGGTTTCGTCGGGTGGAAATCCAGGTGGCGCGGGCCGAACCCGTAGCCGCCATTGGGCGCGATCGATTTCTCGCCGGAAAGCTGGCCGCCGGCCCAGTCGAACAGTTTCAGCGCGCCGGGCTCCTCGGGCTTGCCGCCCGCCGCATCGTGCCCGCGCGCGACGAGGATCACCTGGCGGCCGTCGAGGCTTGCACGCACCTGATGGGCGTATATGCCGGGATCGACCGCCGCCTGCTGCGCCACCTCGGCGCCGGCGCTGCCGTCCGGGTTGACCCGGTAGACGCGCAAACCGCTCGGGTTGCTGAACGCGACCAGGATGTAGTCCGAAGGGATGTCGGTGGACATGTGGATGGGGCGCGTCGGCAACGGCACCGGCGTGGCGTGAAGGCTCAGCGCGCCCGAGCCGGGGTCGATGCGCAGCGCACTCACATGGTGCGTGTTGCCGACAAAGCCGCCGACGCCGGAGGCGCTGTCGCTGGTCGCGGCATAGAGAAAGCGCCGCGACCGGTGCGGCCATACGTAATGCACGTTGGCCGGCAGTCTGACCGTGCCGCGCCGCGCCAATGTCGCCGCCTCGACATCGAGATCGTATTGCGTCAATTCCGGCCCAATGCTGGCGTACAGGGCGGTCTTAGGCATCGCTACCTCCTCTTCATTACTCGGCCGGGATCGGCGTGGTGCGTTCTTCGAGGCCTTGCTGCGCTCGGCGCCTCAGGATGAGGAGCGCCTGTG
>JASHNY010000152.1 GCA_030041385.1 Alphaproteobacteria bacterium | reverse complement strand
CGAGCCGGCAGCCGGCGGGGCGATCCGGGCGGCCGCCGGCAGGATCATGGCGAGCGCTTCCATCGCCGGCGCGCCGCCCGGCGGGCGCCGGCCGTTCGCCTGCCAATAGGCCAGGAGCGACAGGCCGGCGGCCGCGCCGTTCGCCGTGTCGGGCGCCGGTGGTGCCGCCGTGCCGGCAGCGGCACCGCCAACCGCGGCTTTCTGCTGCTGCTTCTGCTCGATCGAGCGCAGCAACAGGTCGGCGAGGCCGAGCCGTTCGCCTTTCATCGCCGCCTCGCCCATCGCGCCGGCAAACATCGTGTTGACGATGCCGCCGCCGACGCCATCGGCCATGCCGATCGCCGAGCCGTCGTTCTGCTGCCACAAGCCTTGCATCAGCAGGGAGCCGAATTGCTGCGCCACCGCCCGGGCGGCAGCGGGATTGCCGCTGTGCTTGAGCAAGGCCGACAGCCCGCGCGGATCGGACATCGCGGCCAATACCCGGGCGCCGGCCGCATCCATGTCAGATCACCTTGATGCGGGCATGCAACGAGCCCGCCTGCCGCAATGCCTGCAGGATCGCGATCAGGTCCGACGAGGTTGCGCCGATCGCGTTGAGGTCGCGCACGATGTCCGAGACGCGCGGCGCGTTGTGCAATTCGATGACCTTGAGCGGCTTTTCGGCGGCGCGGATGCGGGTGCGCGGCACCCGCTGGGTGCGTCCCTGGCTGAACGGCGCCGGCTGCGACACTTGCGGCGACTCGTTCACAGTCACCGACAATAGCCCATAGGCGACGGCCGCCGGGCCGATGCGGACATTCTCGCCCATCACCACAGTGCCGCTCTGGGCATCGATCACGACCTCCGCATCCGGCGTCTCGGCGACCACCGGGATGTCGAGCAGGTCGGCAATGAAGCCCACCCGCGCCGCCGGGTAGTTCGGTTCCCTGACAACCACCTGGCCGGGGCCGTAAGCCGCCGCGATCGGGCCCATGCGCTCGTTGATCGCGTTGGTGATGCGCGCGGCATTGCCGAACGAGCGATTGTCGAGGTCGAGCCGGATCTCGCCGTCTTCGGCGTAATTGGCCTTGACCACGCGCTCGACGGTGGCCCCTTCGGGGATCTGGGCGACGGTCGGGATGTTGACCGTCGTCGAGGCGGCCTGGCCGCTCGCCTCGAAGCCGCTGACCAGCAGCGAACCCTGCGCAATCGCATAGACCTGGCCGTCGGCGCCGCGCAATTCGGTCATCAGCAAGACGCCGCCGCGCAGGCTCTTGGCGTTGCCGAGCGCCGACACGGTCACGTTGATCCGCTGGCCGATCTGGGTGAAGGTCGGCAGGTCCGCCGTCACCATCACCCCCGCCACCGCGGTCGGCTGCAGGAACGCCGCGGGGTTGAGGGTAAGACCCATCTGCCGCAGCATGTTGGTAATGGCCTGTACGGTATAGGGAACCTGGGTGGTCTGGTCACCGGTTCCGGCCAGGCCGCCGACCAGCCCATAGCCGATCAACTGGTTGCTGCGCGTCCCTTCGACCTGTGCCAGGTCCTTGATGAGCTCGGCCCGGGCCGCGGGCGCGACGACGAGCAGGCCGAGCAGCGCCGCGAGCGCCGCCGCGACGGCGAGAATATATTTCGGTCGATTTGCCCCATCATGGCGAGGAACCCGCGGGCTCGACCCGCGGCGACGCAGCAATCCCGACAGTCGTGCCTGTCCGGCAAGAGATTGCTTCCCCCCGGAACGCCCTCCGGGCCGCCGTCCGGGGTGCGCAGTGACGCGTTTCAAGACCCGCGCCGCGGCTAGAACCAGTTGCCGGGCCATGCCGAACTCACGGTCAGGAAGAAGCGCTGCAAAAAGCCCATCTTCGGTGCGAGATAGGTTTCGCCGTCGCCGCTGAACTCGATATGCGCCTCGGCGACCTGCGTCGACAATACGACGTTGCCCGACAAATCCTCGGGCCGCACGACGCCGGCGATGCGGATGTATTCCTTGCCGCCGACCAGTTTCATCTCGTCGCTTCCGGCGATCACCAGATCGCCGTTGGGGCGGATGCGCTGCACCATCGCCGATACGGTCGTGGTGAAGCTGTCGCCCTGTGCGGTCGCGCCACTGCCGGCGAACGTGTTGGCGCTCGAATACTGCAGGTTGGGGTTGAACTGGGTCGTCGCGCTCGAATGGCCGAACGAATTGGGAAAGCCAAAGAAATTGCCGACCGTGCTGGTGACGTTGTCGGAGCGGCCGATGTTCTGGCTGACGTTCTTGGTGGCGGTGGCGTTTTGCACGATCTGCACGGTGACGATGTCGCCGATCTGCCACACGCGATGGTCGCGAAACAGTTCGAGCCCGGCGCCCTGGGTGTTGCTCTGGTAGATCGCGCCGTTGGTGATCCGCTCCTGCACCGGCCGGTCGCCCGGCAGGTGTTCGAGGCGGGCCAGCATATCGGTCTTCGTCGGCGGGTGGGGCTGACACGCCGCCAGCCCGCTGCCGAGCACCAGAAGCACGGCGCCGGGCGCGACTCGGCAGCGCGGGTTCACGAGGCGGTCTGGGTCAGGTAGCTGAGCATGTTGTCGACGCTCTTGGCGGCCTGCGTGTTCAGCTCATAAGCGCGCTGCGTCGCGATCATGTCGATCATCTCGTCGACGACCGACACGTTCGATTCTTCGAGATACCCTTGTGCCACCGAGCCGAGCCCGTTCTGCGTCGGCTGGCCGGTGATCGGCGCGCCCGACGCCTCGGTCTGCGTCGCCAGGTTGCCGCCCATGTTCTGCAACCCCGCCGGGTTGACGAAATTGGCGAGCTGGATCAGGCCGACCTGTGACGGGTTGGCCTGGCCCTGAAGCTGCACGCTGACCGTGCCGTCGGTGCCGATGGTGATGCTCTGCGCGCCGCGCGGGATCGTGATCGGCGGCTGCAGCGGGTTGCCGCTGGCGGTGACGACCTGGCCCTGGGCGCTCATCTGGAAGCTGCCGTCGCGGGTGTAGGCAATCTGCCCCGTCGGCAGCAGGATTTGGAAGTAGCCGGCGCCGTTGATCGCCAGGTCGAGCGAGTTGCCGGTCTGCTGCAGGCTTCCTTGAGTCACGATCGGCTCGGTCGCGACCACATTGGCGCCGGTGCCCTGCTGCAGCCCCGAGGGGTAGTTGGTCGCCTGCGAGGTGAACCCGCCGGGCTGGGTCGCATTCTCGTACAAGAGGTCGTTGAAGATC
Organism: Alphaproteobacteria bacterium; assembly: GCA_030041385.1. GTDB lineage: Bacteria > Pseudomonadota > Alphaproteobacteria > ATCC43930 > CGMCC-115725 > DATARH01. Next base: position 948 of record JASHNY010000152.1, on the reverse strand, counting down.
GGCCGCTGTTTCTTGAAGCCGGCGGTGTTGATGTTGGCGAGATTGTTGGAAATCACGTCCATCATCGTCTGTTCGCCTTCAAGCCCGGTGCGAACGACGGCCAGGGACTGCATCATCTCGGTTTCTCCACCACCCGCTCCGGCATCGTCCGGGTCACGTCAAGCTCAACGGCGTGCCCTGGCTTTGCTGGGCGGACAGCATCACGTGCATCAATTGCGTCTGCATCTGGAACATGCGGGTGTATTCGAGCATGTTCATCATCATGCCGACGGTGTCGGCATTGCTCGATTCGAGCGCGCCGCTCTCCAGCTGCACGCGGGCGTCCGGCGCGGGGTTTCCGCTGGCGTCAGCGAACAGCCCGTCGCCGCGGCGCTGCAATTGCGCGGTCGGCGGGTTGACGAGCATGATGCGGTTGAGCGCGGCGATCTGGTCCGGGCTCTGCCCGACCAGGGCGCCCGAGATCGTGCCGTCCTTGCCGATCGTCACGCTTTGCAGCGGCGGCAGAGTGATCGGCGCCATGCCGGAGCCGAGCACCGGGCGGCCGTCGCTGGTCTGCAAGGTGCCGCTCGGCGAGATCGACAGCGAGCCGTTGCGGGTCAAGGCGACCGAACCGTCTTCGGCCTGGACCGCGATCCAGCCCTGGCCGACGACGGCAACGTCGAGATTGCGGCCGGTGGTCTGGATCGGACCGGACTTGAAATCCGCCGTATCCTGTTCGGCGCCCACATCGACGCGGTCGGGAAGCCCCTGACCGTACAGCGGAAACGCCTCGAACACCGGCCGCTGCGCCTTGAACGCGGTGGTATTGGCGTTGGCGAGGTTGTTGGTGGTCGCGGTGATGCGATCCATCGTCGCATTCAGCCCGGACATCGCCAGATAGAACAGCTGCTCGCTCATCGCTTCGACCCGGTATTGCCGCGCTGCCGCCAGGATCAGGTCTGGATCGTC
>JASHNY010000050.1 GCA_030041385.1 Alphaproteobacteria bacterium | reverse complement strand
CTGTCAGCCGCGAGGGTGGGTCTCGCGCCAGATCTCCAGCCAGGCCTGCGCCGCATGCGACAGATAGGCGCCGCGGCGCCAGATCATGACCATCCGGCATTCGGTCTGCGGCTCCTGCAGCAACACCCGGTGCAAGGCCTGGCGATCGAGCTTTTCCGCCATGCCCCGCGGCAGGAAGGCGACGCCCAAGCCGACGGCGACCAACTCGGCCATGAAGTCGATCTGGCTGCTGCGCGCCGCCACCATCGGCTCGAACCCGCGCCGCCGGCACGCGGCGAGGATCAGCCGGTTCAAGGCGAAGCCGGGCTCGAACAGGATGAAAGGACTGTCCTTGAGGCTGGGCAGCTCGGCCGCTTCCCGGCCGGCAAGCGGGTGATCGGCAGGAACGAGCGCCATCAGGGGTTCGCTGCGCACCTCCTGCCAGTCAAACTCGTGCGATACCGGAAGCAGCGAGGCCGCTATATCGATCTCGCCCGACCGCAGCAGCTCTTCCAGCCGCTCGCCGCCATGCTCGACGAGGCGGATATCGATGCCGGGATAGCGGCTGCGATAGGCCAGAAACAGCGGTGCGAACATGGCGCTGGTGGCGACGGCCGGCAGCCCCAATCGCAGGCTGCCGCGCTTCAAGCCGCGTAATTCGTCGAGTTCGGTGATCAGGTCGTCGCGTTCCGCCAGGATCGTCAGGGCGCGGCGATAGACGACTTCGCCGGCAACGGTCAGTGTGCTGCGGCTGCCGACGCGGTCCAGCAAGGGGATGCCGACCTCCTCCTCCAGCTGCTTGACCGCCTTGCTGACCGTCGATTGCGTCGCGAAGACGACCTTGGCGGCCGGCGAAAACCCGCCCTGGCGCACCACCTCGACGAAGGCCCGCAGCGTTCGGATTTCCATCCGCTATTCCAATTCAGAATTCGGCCAAGTCGGCAAATTCATTTCGATCATACTGCACCGCACCATAGATAGTCAGCTTCGGGTTTTGCCCTTACCGCAAGGGTTCTGGAGCGGATAATGGACGGGTCGCAGTTCGTGGGGCAGGTCGGGCCCCTCGACATCTCAACCAAGCTTCGCCACCGGCGGTGGCCGCTGCGGCACCTGTTGATCGCCGCCGCCGCCCTGGTATTCCTGGCCGCGGCGGCAACCTATGCCGACTATTACTGGAACACCGGCCGGTTTCTGGTGTCCACCGACGACGCCTATGTCGATGCCCATTCGATCCTGATCAGCCCCATGGTATCGGGCTACATCGTTGCGGTGCCGGTCAATGACAACCAGCCGGTCAAAGCCGGCGAGGTCATCGCCCGCATCGACCCGCGCGACTACCGGACCGCGCTGGCCCAGGCGCGCGCCAATGTCGCGGCGGCCGAGGCCAGCATCGACACCCTCGGCCAGCAGATCGGCCGGCAGAAACTGGCAATCGAGCAGGCCCGCCAAACCGTGGCATCGGACCAGGCGGCGCTGGTCTTCTCGCAGCAGGATCTGCACCGCTACGTCGTGCTGGCGACAAGCGGCTACGGCACCGTGCAGCGCGCCCAGCAGTCGCAGGCCGATATCCGCGAGAAACAGGCGGCGCTGGACCGCGACACGACCGGGGTCGCCGCCGCCGAGAAGCAGATCGCGGTCTACGAGGCGCAGCTCGCCCAGGCCAAGGCGACGCTCGCGCAGCGCCAGGCAGCCGAGCACCAGGCCGAGCTGAACCTCGGCTACACGAAGATCACCGCGCCCGCGGATGGAACCGTCGGCGTGCGCACCCTGCGGGTCGGGCAATACGTGCAGCCCGGCACACAGCTGATGGCGGTGGTGCCGCTGCGGGCGGTGTACATCACCGCCAACTACGAAGAGACGCAACTGACCGATGTTCGCCCCGGCCAGCCGGTTACGATCGACGTCGACACGTTCCCCGGCGCGGTCGTGCGCGGCCATGTCGACAGCATCGCGCCGGCGAGCGGCCAGGAATTCGCGCTGCTGCCCCCCGACAACGCGACCGGCAACTTCACCAAGATCGTGCAGCGCATTCCGGTCAAGATCGACGTCGATCCGAAGGACCCGCTGATCGGCAAATTGCGCCCTGGCATGTCGGTGGAACCGACGATCGACACCAAGGCGGCGGATGCCGCGCCGGCGCAGGGCAGCATCTGGTGAACGCCGCCGAGCGCGCCGCCGAGCCGGCGGTCGCGCTGAAAACCTGGATTGCCGTCGGCGGCGCGCTGATCGGCGCGTTCATGGCGGTGCTGAACATCCAGATCACCAACGCCTCGCTGCCTTATATCGAAGGCGGGATCAGCACCGGCGGCGTCTACGGCACCTGGATTTCGACGGCCTATCTGATCGGTGAGATCATCGTCATCCCGCTGACCGATTTCTTGAGCCGGGTGTTTTCGCTGCGCCGCTACCTGATCGTCAACACGGCGCTGTTCCTGTTGTTTTCGGCGCTGTGCGGCCAGGCCACCAACCTCAGCGAGATGATCGTGCTGCGCGCGCTGCAAGGGTTTGCCGGCGGCGTCATGATCCCGCTCGCCTTCACGATCGTGATGACGATGCTGCCGCCGTCGAAGCACGCGGTCGGGCTCGCCGGCTTCTCGCTGACCGCGACCTTCGCCCCGTCGATCGGGCCGACGATCGGCGGCTGGCTCACCGACAATTACGGCTGGCCTTATGTCTTCTACGTCAACCTGGCGCCCGGCGCGGTGATGCTGTTGGCGCTGTGGTACGCCCTGCCCAGGGCGCGGATGCGCTTCGATCTGCTGCGCCATGCCGACTGGCTCGGCATCGCCCTGATGGCGGTCGGGCTCGCTGCCTTCCAGACCGTGCTCGACGACGGCAACGTCTACAACTGGCTCGATTCGCCGTTCATCGCCCGGTTGAGCCTCGTCGCCGCGGTCGCGCTCAGCGCCTTTATCGTGCGCGAATTCGTCACCCCTGAGCCGCTATTGCAATTCCGGCTGCTCGGCCGGCGCAATTTCGGCTTCGGCACGCTCAGCAATTTCCTGCTCGGGTTCGCGCTCTACGGCGCGGCTTATCTGATGCCGGAATACCTGGCGGTTGCCCAGGGCTTCGATGCCGAGCAGATCGGCCAGGTGATGGCCTGGTACGGGATTCCGCAACTGGTGATCATCCCGCTGGTGCCCTTGCTGATGAAGCGCATCGACTCGCGCCTGCTGGTCGGCGCAGGCCTGTTGGTGTTTGCCGCGAGCTGCTTCATGAACCTCAACCTCGACCAGAATTACGCCGCGCCGCAGCTGCTCCTGCCCAACATCGTCCGAGCCGTCGGCCAGGCGGTCGTGCTGACCCCGCTTGCCGCCATCGCGATGCTCGGCATCGCGCCGTCGGAGGCCGGCGCCGCGTCGGGCTTGTTCAACATGACGCGCAATCTCGGCGGCGCCATCGGCACCGCGGCGATCGAGACGTTCTTTACAAAGCGCGAGCAGTTTCACTCGGCGATGATCACGCCGCACGTATCGATGCTCGAACCGGCGACGCGCCACCGGCTCGCCGGCTTGCAGCAATATTTCATGGCGCACGGCTTCCCCGATCCGGCCGCGGCGCTGCACCGCGCGGTCATCGCGATCGGCAATACGATCCGCGCCCAGGCGACGATCATGGGCTACGGCGACAGCTTTGCGCTGCTCGGGGTGGTCCTGCTCGCCTCCGCCCTGGCCGTCGCGCTGTTGCGCAAGGGCGCCGCGGCCGGCGGCGCGGCGCATTAGGCCGGCACAGCGCCCGCCGGGCCAGCCGCCGGGGCGCCCGCCTCAGACGATGCCGTCGCGGCGCAAGCCGGCGATGGCGGCGGCGTCGAGGCCGAGCCAATCGGCCAGCACCTCGGCGGTATGCTCGCCGAGCAGCGGCGCCGGCTTGACCGCCGTCGGAACGCCGTCGAAGCGCACCGGCCAGGTCGGCATCGTCATCGTGCGTTCGCCGTGCGTCATCGTCTGCAAGATGCCGCGCTGGCGGAAGCTCGGCTCGCTGGTCAGCTCCATCGAATCGAGCACGGCGCCGGCGGGAACGCCGACCGCGCTCAATTGCGCCATCGCCTCGTGCTTGGTGCGCTGCCGGGTCCAGGCGGTGACGATCTCGTCGACCTCGGCCTCGTGCTGCACACGCGCGTCGGGGGTGTCGTAGCGCGCATCGCCGATCAGGTCCTCGCGCCCGACCAGTTTCAATAGGCGCGGCCAGTGCTCGGGGTTGGCGCGGCTGGTCAGCAGGTAAACGTAATCATTGGGGCCGCCGGGCTTGCACGGATAGATGCCGCCGGGCGGGTTGTTGACCGGCGGCCGACGCGGCGCCGCCTTGCCGGTCCGGGCCTGGGTGATGAACATGCCGCGGCTGTAATGCATGACCGAATCCTGCATCGCCACCTGCAATCGCCTTCCCGTGCCGGTGCGCGTGCGGTCGAACAGTGCGCTGACGATGCTGAACGCCATCAGCATCCCGGTGCCGGTGTCGCCGATCGTCGGGCCGGGCTTGACCGGCCTGCCGTCACGCTCGCCGGTGATGCTCATCGCCCCGCCGGCGGCCTGCGCGATCGGGTCGAACGACAACCCCTTCTCGTACGGGCTGCCGTCGCCGAAGCCCTTGACCTGGGCATAGATGATGCCCGGGTTGATGGCACTGACGACATCGTAGCCGAGCCCCAGCCGCTCGACCGCGCCGGGCGCGAAATTCTCGGCGAAGACATCGGCCTTTTTCACCATCTCCTTGACCAATGCCAGGCCGCGCTCGGATTTCAGGTTGACCGTGACCGAGCGCTTATTGGCGTTGTACATCATGAAATAGTAGGCATCGCCGAAGCCGGTGCGGCCGGCCTCCCCGCCCTTCGGGTTTTCCACCTTGGCAATGTCGGCCCCCATCCAGGCGAGCGCCTCGGTGCACGTCGTGCCGGCCTCGAACTGGGTCAGGTCGAGCACGCGAATGCCGGCCAGGCAGCCGGGGGAGACGGGCGTTACATCCATGGCAGCCTCCTTGCCGGGAAAAGCAGGGTCGCCGCCGCCGCGGGCGGGCGCTCAGTAGCTCGGCTTGCTCGGAAACGGCGTCAGCTGAAGCTCGTGCGTCCAGCACGAGCGGTCCTGCGTGTGCAGGTAGTAGAACGCCTCGGCGATCTTGACCGGGTTGATCACCAGGTCGGGCCGATTCTGGTTGCGCGGCAGGGCACGAGTGCCGGGCGAATCGATGGTGCCGTCGATGACGATGTTGGCGACGTGAACGCCGAACTCGGAATATTCCTCGGTCAACACCTGCGCCAAGGTGCGCATCATCACCCGCGGGTAGTAGAGCGACTGCCCGGTCACGCGCTTCCGGCCGCGCAGCGAGCTGGAATTGTTGGAAAAGAAAAACGACCCCTCGCCCTTCTTACGCATCGCCGGAAGCACCTCCTTGGCGACGAGGAACGGCCCGCGGCAGGCGATGTGCTGCGTCGTGTCGAACATCTCCACCGGGATGTATTCGAGCAGTTCCTTGTCGGGCGGCAGGTCGCGGCCCTCCAGATAGCCGGCATTGTAGATCAGCACATCGGGATCGCCGGCCTCCCGGCGGATCGTGGCGAAGGCGCCGGCGATCGAATCCTGCGAGGCAAGGTCGAGCTCGACGATCATGCATTCGCCGCCCTGCTCGCGGATCGCCGCCGCCAGCCCCGCGGCGTTCGCCTCTTTGCGGGTCGTCAGTACGGTAAAGAAGCCCTCCTGGGCGAATTTCTGGGCGATGGCGCCGCCGACCCCCCAGCGCACGCCGACCGGCAACTCGCCGTCGTCGACCGGTTTGCCGTGCGCCAGTGCGGTCATGCGCCCGTCGGACTGCCACTTCGAGGTGGCGCCGACCACCACGGCGACCTTTTTGCCCTTCGCGTTCGTCTTCATCGGCGCGTTTCCTCCATCCGGTCCGAGCCCGCCCGGGCAAGCGGCGCGGCGCTGCTATCCCCTGTGTCGTGCGGCTTCCTCAACCTCGGCCGCGGCGATCGCCTTGGCCAGCGCGGCGCTCAATTCCTTGGCCGATTCCAAGGTCAGCTCGACCGCAACCCGCGCCGCGGGCCCAAGCCCCGAATTCACGAAATCGATCGTGATCGCCTCTTCCAGCAAGGCGTGATGCGGGTGGTCGTACGACACCACCGCGTGGGTCAGGTCGATCCACCCGTCACCCGTCTTGCCGGCGCCGCTCGCGCCGACGATCTCGACGATCGAGGTGCACATCGGCGAGCCGCTGGCCGGCGCTCAGGCCGACAGATGCTTCCGGCAGAACGCGAACACCTTCTGCCAGCCGTCGAGCGCCTGCTCGATCCGGTAGGCCGGCCGGTCGTAATAGAAAAACCCGTGCCCGGCGCCGTCGTAGCGGTGGAACTCGTAGTTCTTGCCGTGTTTCTTCAACTCGGCCTCGTGCTGGTTGACCTGCTCCGGGGTCGGCGCGCGGTCCTCGTTGCCGAACAGCCCGAGCAGCGGGCACGACAGGTCCTTGGTGAACTCGATCGGCGCGACCGGCTGCTTCGGGTTCAGCTCTTCCTTGCTCATCACCACGCGGCCGCCCCACAGCTCCATCGCGGCGTTGATGCTCTTGGTCTTGCAGGCAAACAGAAAGGTCTGCCGGCCGCCCGAGCAGGTGCCGAACACGCCGACCTTGCCGTTGAGCCAGGGCTGCGCGCGCAGCCAGGCGACCGCGCCCTCGGTGTCGCCGATGACCTGCGCGTCGGGCACGCCGCCCTCGGCGCGCACCTTGGCGGCGACATCGTCGGCTTTGCCTTCGCCGGCGCGGTGATAGAGGTTATGGCTGATCGTCGCATAGCCGTGGTGGGCGAATTTGCGGGTCGCCTCGCGATACCACTCGTCCCAGCCGGGCGCATGGTGCAGCAGCACCATGCCCGGAAACGGGCCGGGACCCAGCGGCCGCGCGACATAGGCCGAAATCGCCTCGCCCTTGTCGCCGGTGATCGAGATCGTCTCCGCAATCATGCCTTCGTAGGCCATCGTGCTCCCCTCTTTGCTCGTTCAGGTGATATCCGCGGTTGCCCCATCATCCCGCCTTCGGGCGGCCGGCGCAACACGCACCGGACGCGACGACGATCGGGAACGGCGCGGAAGACGCGGGCGGCGCGCGGCGCAGTGCGAAAGGCTGCGCCAGTCAGCCGCCGACGCGGGCGAGCTCCGAACCGCAATGCTTGCACTTGCTCGCGGCGGGGTTCAGGTCGTCCGACAGGCAGGCCGGACAGGTCTTGGTCGGCGCCGGATCGCCGAATACCGTCTTGCCCATCCGCGCCATGACCGTCTTGTAGGGCACGACGATCAGGAAATAAACGACCGCCATGAAGATGATGAAATAGATGATCGCGGAAATGAACCCGCCGAGGTTGAGGTACGTACCGTCCCCGCCGCCGCTGACCAGCTGCCAGCCCAGCCCGGGCCCCTTTACGCCGCCCTGGGCCGCAGCGACCAGCGGATTGATGATGTTGTCGGTGAACGCCTTGACGAGGTTGCTGAACGCCAGCGCCACGACCAGCCCGACGGCGACGACGACGACGTCGCCGCGCATCATGAAATTTCTGAAACCCTTCAGCATTTCCGTGCCTCCTGAGCCAGAGGAGAAAGCGCCGAACACGCCGTTTGCGACGGGTAATGTAGCGGGAGTTTTCTCCCGCTGATAGGGAACCTTGAGGCTGCCGGTCGCGCAAATCGACGAAAGGGTGGTTCGGCCGTCGGTCTCCCGGCAAGACGGAAGGCGGGTGCAGGGCTCAGGAAAAGCCTAGAACCGGGGCGGTATTGCCCAGGAAAGGATCGGATTTGCCGGCTATAAACCGAAACGGAATTCGGCGCTCCCGGCAGCGGCGCGCTCGATGTGGAAAATGCGGAGTCTCCGACATGGCGCGGCATTACGCTATAATGCTGGCGGCCCGGAGGGAGTTCGGGAAGTCGCACGCCGTGCACAGGGGATTATCAAATGCTGCTTGATACGAGTCGATTGCCGACGCGGTTCTTGAGCGGTCGCGGGCCGCGAAACGCACATTACCGCCTTCTGCGGAACGCCTCGGCCTGGGTGTTTGCTGCGGCGGTACTCATGGCCCCTTTGGCCGCGGCCAATGCCGGCTCTGTCGAGAACCCCTACCCCGAGGCTCGCATCACCCAGGTTCCTGGTGGCGTCCTGGGGCCGCCAGGCAAGCCCGTACCCGAAGCAGCACCGCCCAAGACGGTCGCTGCAGGGGCGTCGGCAAGCCCGGTCACAGCAACCAGAAATCTGCCCAGGCCGGTCGATTGCACCGGCAAGGATGCCGCCTCCTCGGCCTGCTATGCCGCGACGCAGCAGGCACGGCCACTCGCGCGATAGCGCTTGATATTGCCGGCCAGCGCAATGTTCGCTCCAGTCCGCCTCGCGGACGGGGACCTACGAGTTCGCTGCTGAGTTTGGCCGCGACCTGAATTCAGGTGCCGGCCGAGTTGTTGAAGTGGGCGTCGGCCGGGCCGTCGCAATTGGCGCCGGCCGCACCGCTCAGCTAACTGTGGCCCGGCGGAAAGGTGATTTCGGTTGCCCTGCGCTTGGCCTCGAGGTTCCGCATAAACACAGCGCCGGCCGCAGCATCTTTGAATTGCCACAGATGGTCCTTTACGCCCTCGAAGATCAGGCTGTACACGGCGAGCTGAACCGCTTCGCGCACGGCCAGGGTTGCCGGCTCGTTTCGAGTATACCCGCCTTCGATCTGAAGCAATTTATCGACGGCAACAAATTTAAAGATCGATCCCTGCAACAGAGCCGAGTAGATCGTTTTGGTTGTTGTCACCGACGCCAAAACCCGACCGGTCTTCACGCTTATGGCACGCAGTGCTACTGTAACGATATCCTGCCTATATTCGGTATTAGCGCCGATGCCCAGGTAATTTGCCCCTAATCCGCCGGTTTGCTGGTCGGTATCATAGCCGATGATGCCACCTTCCAAGAGCACGCCGGCGAAACGCAGAGCAGGCAGGCTCTCCGCGCGAGGTCCATAAATCGCGTTTCTCGTATTCTGGATGATCTGGCGTTCCTGAAGCAGCGGCTGCAAGGCGGTGCGCTCATCCACGTCAAACCACTGGCCGTGGCCCGCCTTGGTCAGAACGTCGACCAGAATGTCGGCGCCGCCCTGGGTCAGCGCGCGCGAGAACTCGGCAAACGTTTCGTTCTCCTTGTTCTGACCCGTCATGTCGGGAAAATTGTAGACGGCAACGTCCAGCGGCCTGACCGGCGGCGGCAGCGAATCGAGAACCACCCCTGTCGGGGTGCGTGTTATGAGAGTTGCCGGCGATGCCAGAACATCTTTACGTGAGCCGGGTGCCGCGCATCCGCCCAACGCAGCCACGACAGCCGTCGCGGCAGCGATTTTAAAATAAAGTCGCGCCATGGGTTCCCCGAGATCAGGCCCCGATAATTTTGCAGCCAATCACCGAGAGCGTCGGAAACGTTCTAGGGACTTGAGGGGATAATGATTGTCGTTCCCGTGCTACCGGTGCCGGTGCTGTTATTTGAGCCAAGGTTGTTCAGTGAGTTCTCCAGCCCACTCAGGTCGGGGGACGCATTCGGGCCGGACTTAGCGCCAAACCCCTGTGCCTCGCCGACCGAGAGGAGGTACGAGCCGTTTAGGCCGCTCCCGCCGAAGGTCGGGTTGACCGGGGTATAGACCAATTGAGTCGCAATAGCCGAACCGCAGAACAGGGTCGAGCCTGCAAGCAGCGCGAGACAGGCAATAAGCTTGGTCATGGATCGTCCGATGCGTCTCAGGTTGCGCATTCCTATCATATTCTACTTATCGGATAATTAACAACCCTCCATTTGAAAGACGCCCCATCAGCAGGTTCACCGGTGCTGCGCCGTTGGGTTGAACTACTCCGATGTCGCTGCCCTGAAGGCCAATGAGCCCGATATCCGATCGCAGACCGCTGCCCCCCTGCAACACCGCGACACTGTTATGGCTGCCGCCGAGGATGGCGACGCTGGACGCGTCGTTCACTCCGGTCTGGATTTGCAGAACCTGGTTGAAGTCTCCGATCGTCACGGTCGCAGCGAAATTTCCGGCCTTCGTATGAGGAATGGCGTTCTCAAGATTTGCGGCGGTTCCCGCGAACTCGCTGGACAGGGTCGAAATCGCGTTTGCGACTGTCGCCTCGTACGACAGCGAGGACGCCGCGCCGGCCGGAATTTGCCCGATATAAGCCGAATCAGCCATTGCCACGCCGGAAAGCGGCAGGCTGCCGCAAATCACGGCCGCCGCAATGGCGCGGTTCGTCCAGTGTTTCAGGGTGACTTGCACGAGCTCCTCCCATTATACCATTCCAACGTCAAACTCGCCGCATAATGGCCCACGGCCGATGCGTCTAAGATGACGACGGTCAGGATACGCTTTTGATCTGACTTTAGTGTAAATTTCCCGCCCTGCATGTTCTGGCTCGTCCCGGTGGGGCTCCGCTTGCTCACGAAGAAGCGATACGTGCCCGAAATCGGGGCCTTAGCGTGTGCGATCGCCTCTAATCGCAGCGTTGCTGCCGAAGCCGTGGCGGCGATGCGGCACTCCACTGGAGGCGTAGCATGATTCGGCTGCACGGGCGCAGGTGTTGCCGAATGCGGCGAGCAGGCAAAAATTATGGTAGACAGGATCGCGATTCTCTCATTTTGAAACCGCGTGTTCCTGCCCCACACACAGCAGCTCCTTAATAAACTTGTCGGCCGCACTTAATAACATTGTCGGCGACATTCAGGAAAGAAAGCGGCGGGCTATTCGGCCCGCCGCCAGCCAGAACTTAATGCTGCAGCGTAAAGGCGATGTTGTGGACGCCGAATTGAACCGTCGCCGAGTTGTTGTCCAGACCCGCAGCGGACTTCTGCAAGGTCAACGCCCCGTTTCCGACGCCCGACTGGATGGTCAAAGAAGTGTTCTCTCCGGCGGAACCGCTCTGGCCCGTCGCCGCGATATTATTCCAGCCAAGTTGGGCAGTCAGCGAGTTGTTTTCGTTGCCCCTCGTCGGATCGGCAACCTGACCGGTCAAGGCAACGTTGCCGCCACCAAACTGCAAAGTGCCCTGATTATTGTTGCCGTTGGCCTGATAGACCACAGCGGCGTTGAAGTAACCCACCTGCCCGACGAACGAGTCGTTGCTGTAGGCGCCATTAGCAAATGCCATCGAAGTCGTGGCCAAAAGCACAGCCGCGGCGGTCAACACTGTCGTCTTCATGGGGGAATGTGCCTCACCTTATCGGTGCGGATCGGCGGGGATCGCCGTCCTGCCTCCGGTTCGGAACCGGCGCTGACCGCAGGCCGTTGATGGCATTAGCGATCGGGGGGGCGCCGTCCGGGGCGCTACATACATGCGTATAACCTTTGATGCAATCAATTTTATATAAATCTCCCATAAATTAACCATTTTTTGTACAGTGGATTAACATTTACGCCCGCAAAGTCGCTAATCGCGCATGGCGTTACGCGATCGAGATTTGCAATGTTGGGTTGCGGCCTAAACGGCAGAACCTGAGTTTATAGAAAGAGTTGCGCGCCGCCGCGGAAAGCTCGCGGCGCGCCCGAACTCAGACTGCGCCTTTCGGATTTCTCCGCACGGAATCGCAAGCGGCCGCGCGCTCGGGCGCGCGAGCGTGTGGTCACGAGCCGGGAACGTCCGGGATCGGTTACGGCATCACATAGACCGGGGCGGGCACGTAGGCGCCGGGCGCCGGCGGTGCCGCATCCACGATGCGCGGCGGCGCGGCTGGCGCAGCAACGCGCTCGCCATCGGCGACCATGCCCTGCGTGCAGGCGATGTTGTAGCGGTTCTGCAGTGGCGGTCGGCTCAGATAACGCCTTCTTCGGCCAGCCGCTCGACCTCGCCGGGGGTGCGGCCGAGCAACTCGGTCAATACCCACATATTGTCCTCGCCATAGCACGGCGCGCCGCGGTTGATCGGGCCGCCGATATAGGCCGGAGTCTTCGACAGCTTCATCGGGATCTCGTAGACCGGCCAGGTGCCGATCTTGGTGCCGGTGACCTCGGTCAGCCATTTGAGGTGGCGGAGCTGCGGGTCGGTATCGACCCGGTCCTCGGCGTTCTGGCACACCCCGGCGGGGACGCCCGCCCTCTGCAGTTTCACCATGCACTCGTAGCGATCCTGCGTGCGGGTCCAGGATTCGACCGCGGCATCGAGCGCGTCCTGGTGCTCGAGCCGGGTTTCGAGCGTCGCGAAGCGGCGGTCGTCGAGCCAGTCGCCGCGCTCGGCGACGCGCGCCAGCGCCTGCCATTCGCCGTCGGTGAAGCAGGCGATCGCGATCCAGCGGTCCTTGCCCGCGCAGCGATAGGCGCCGTGCGGCGCCGCCGGCTTGTACGGCGAGCGGTTGCCGTAGCGGCGGAAGACGCGCTCGTTCGCCGCCCAATCGAGGATCGTCGCGCCGGTCAGGAAGATGCCGCTTTCGCATTGCGAGGCGTCGATCCATTGCCCTTCGCCGGTCCGCTCGCGGTGATAGATCGCGCCGAGCAGCGCCAGCGCGTAGCCATAGGCGCCCATCCAGTCGAGATAAGAATAGCCCCAGCTCACCGGCATCGCCGGCTCCGGCAGCCCCGACATCTCGGCCTGGCCGCCAAACGCCGCCGCCACCGGCCCGACCGTGCGCATGCGGCCATAGGTGCCGTGCGCGCCCATGCCGGATTGCTGGATGTAGATGATGTCCGGCCGGATCGACTTCATCACGTCATAGCCGAGCCCCAGCCGCTGCAACACGCCGGGCGAGAACCCCTCGGCCACGACATCGCAGATGCGGATCATGTCCTTGGCGATCGCGAGGCCCTTGGGGTGGCGGATGTTGAGCGAGATGCCGCGCTTCCCCGAATTCTTGTTGAGGAAATTGCCGCCCATGTCGGGGTCCCTGACCCCGGGCAGCGGCCCGGTCGCGGCGTCGCGCGCGGCCCGGCCGCCGACCGGTGCCATGCCGGCGAGCCGTGTGTCGGGATTGTCCTTCCACTCTACCTTGAAGCTTTCCGCCCCCATCGCCGCGAGAAACCGCGTGCCGCCGGCCGAGGCGAGAAACCACGCGAAATCGAAGATCTTGATGCCCTGGAGCGGGAACGGCTTGTCGTGCAAAGCCGAGCGGCGCGGGTTTTCGACCCTGCGCGGGCTCGCTGGTACGCTCGGGCGCCGTGTCGCCTCGCCGAGCACCGCTTCCGTATGCTCGCCGAGCAGCGGCGCGCGGCGGCCGACCTGCCAGCTCGTCTTGGTGCTGAGCCATTTCGAGGTCGGGTACGGAAACGAGCGGCCAAGCTCGGGATGCTCGATATCTGCGAAGGTCTTGCGCGCGCGCCAGTGCTCGTCGAGCGCATTCTCGTGCGGCTTCCTGAGCGGCGCCCAGAGGAGCCCGGCGTTCTGCGCCTCGAGCCACGGCATGTCCTGGTAGGTCCAGGCGCGCACAAATCGCTGCACCACGTCGAGCATGTGCGAGCGCGCTTCGTCGGCGCCCGCCGTTCCCGGTACCTGCCGCGCCCTGAGATCCACCTCAGGGGCCGGCGGCTGAAGGTCCGCCTGCGCGTTGTACTTGGAGAGCAGCGGCACGAGGTTCTTGAGGTCGCGTGCGCCCATGCCGTGGGTGATGAACCAGCGCCCGTCCTTGGTATGTGCGATGCTGGGACTATGGTTCGGGCCTTCGGAAGCGTGGCGGCAGGTGAGCCGCCACAGCGGCACCCGCCGGCAGACCCAGTACATCAGATCCTGCTCGGGGTTTTTCGACACCGCCTCATGGATCGCGAGCGAGACGTCCTGCCCGTCGCCCGACCGCTCACGATGAATGAGCGCGGCGATGATGCCGGTCGCCATCTGCTCGCCGGCGATGTGATAGGCGTGCCAGATCTGCGGCGCGATCGGCGGCGTGTCGTATTCGAAATTGGGGTCGGGGTCGTAACCGCAATTCATCATCGGCCCGCCGAGCGCGAGGTGAATGAGGTCCGAGCCCTTGAAATCCTTCCACGGCCCGTCGTCGCCGAACGGGGTCATCCGCGCCGTCACGAGCGCTGGAAAGCGCGCGTTGAGCGCGGCGTGGTCGAGCCCCAGCACCTCGTTGAGCGCACCGCAGCTCGCGTCCAACAGGATATCGGCGCCGCCGAGCAGCCGCAGCAGCTGTTGCTGCGCCGGCCTTTCGCGCAGGTCGAGCACGACCGATTTCTTGTTGCGGTTGTAGTTCCAGAAGAACAGCGAGCGTTCGAGGCCCGGCCGGTCGTCGAGGAACGGCCCGATCCGCCGGGTCGCGTTGCCTTCGGGCGGCTCGATCTTGATCACCTCGGCGCCGAGCCCGGCGAGCAATAGCCCGCAATACTCGGCACGCTCGTCGGCGATCTCGACGACCCTGAGCCCTTCGAGCATTCCTGGGCCGGCATTCCCGATCATCTCGCCCGGGCCCGTCGATATCCCCGCTTGCATCGCCACGGCGTTCTCCCGTCAAATGAAAGGTGTCATTGCGAGGCGCGCAGCGACGACGCAATCCCGTTAGGATGGGCTTCGATCCGCACGAGATTGCTTCCCCCGGACGAGGTCCGGGGTCGCAATGACAGTCCTTGGGAAGGGATAATCCCGCCGATGAGCGACTGGAGCAAGGTGACCCGGCCGATCCCGGTGCCGAACGAGTGGACACAGCCGTTCTGGGATGCGGCGAAGCGCGGGGTGCTCGAATTGCAGCGCTGCCAGAATTGCGGGCATTTCCAGCACCCGCCCTACGCGACCTGCACCCAATGCGTCTCGACCGACCTGAAGTTCGAGCCGGTGCGCGGGGCCGGCACGATCTACGCCTATACGATCATGTACCACACCGGCGACAAGCGCTTTGCCACGGCCGTGCCCTATGCCAGCATCATCGTTGAATTGGACGACGCGCCGGGCGCCTTGATGGCCGGCAACCTCTTGAACGCCGAATACACCGAGGCCAAGGTCGGCCGCCGGGTCGAAGTGGTGTTCGAGAAACTGAACGACGACATCACCCTGCCGCAGTTCCGCCTGGCTGACGCCGCGAGCGGCTAGTGCGGCTTTTGGATTTGACGTTCGCCAACGAGACCGCCGCCAAAGTCATGCGAACCTCAAAACCGCAAGCGCGACCGTGAACAGGACCGAAAACAGCAGCTTGGTCGCGAAGATCCGGACGCGCAGGCGCGACACGCCATCAAGCGTCAGGAGCGCATGGAAATAGCGCATCTCTGCTCTTGCCAGGTTCACGGAAGGAGCATCGTCAACTCCTGCTGCAACGGCCTCCGCAGGCCTCTCTAACAAAGCGCGGCGGATATAAAATATCGAGTACCAACTGTGCCGGCAGCAATAGCCGCGGCGCCGCGAGGCTTACACCAAAGCAAAATCGCCAACTCTTCGCGCCCACAACCAGGCGCACGACAGCGTCAAGCTTTTACTTAAGCATCATCCGGATTATATGGATTTTTTACGAACGAACGTGCAAATCTCCGATTGGATGCTCGCGCGGCGGCTCGCGCGATCGGAAGTTCCGACCTGCAGGTGAATTACCAGGATCAGGGCCGGATGCGTTGTTCGGTGCTTCGAACACTTCGCTGACGGTGCCGACGAACTGCTCGATGCCGTCGTAGGCCCGGCGTTCCGGCTGGCGATCATCACAGCGCTCGTTGTGACGTCCGGCGCACTCTAAGCTCGGCAGGGAGAAGTTCGGTGTCCGATTTGGTCGATATCGCCATTCCGACCCAGGCTCAGGTGGCAGCCGAGTCATTGGGCCTGAGGGTAGTCCGCAACATCACGACCGGCGCCTGGGTTCGCCGCATACCCCGCGAGGAGGCGGAGATCGCGGTCGAATGCCTGCGCGATTGGGGCATCGCCGCGCGCATCGTTGAGGATGAGCCGAGGGATGACCCGCCGGCCAATGACGGCCGTCGGCGGGCGGCGTAAGCGGTTGCGCGACAGGGTGATGCAATGAGCAAAAAGAACAGCCGCGCGTGGTTTGTTTGCCCGCAGTGGAAGACACTGGTTGCCGACCGGTATGCGAGCGATCTTGAGGCGGCGCGAGCGCTGCATGCCAACCCTCGGGTGTTGGCGAAGCTGCGCTCGGGAACGCCGGTCGCAAAATCGACCTTGCTGAAACTGCTGCGGCGCGCAGCCAGGCATCCGGCGGGCGTGGCGCCGGCCGACCTTATCGTCGACACGCGAACCCGCTGATGACGGGCAGCACCGATCGCGCGTTTAACCCCGACAGCCTGACGACCGGTTCGGGTTACCGGCAGCCGCAGGCCATCGCCGGCGTCGCCACAGCGGATCACCCGGCCTGGTTGACCGACGCCGCGTATCGGTGGACGGAGAGCCCGGAGACGCAGATATTTTTTGCCGTCGTGACGGCAATCGTCGTGCCGTATTGGCTTTACCGGATGTTTAAGCGCGTCGTTCGGGCGAGGCGGTCAGGGGCTGATCGCCTCCCGGGCGGTGGCGCGGACAGTGCGGCCGACGCCCGGCCGCAACCGCTTTTGGCCGAGGAACAACAGGATCGGCGACGCGATAAAGATCGACGACGACGTGCCGACGATGATGCCGAAGATGATCGCCAGGGCAAATCCGCGCAATACTTGTCCGCCAATTAATGCCAGCGGCAGGATCGACAACAACACGGTCAAAGATGTCGCCACGGTGCGGCCCAGTGTCTGATTGATGCTGAGATCAATCAGTTCGCGCAACGGCATCGTCTTGTGCTTGTGTAGATTTTCGCGGATGCGGTCGTAGACGACCACCTTGTCGGTCACCGAATAGCCGATCAGGATCAACAGCGCCGCGATCGCGTTGAGGTCGAATTCGAGCCGCGTCACCGCGAAAAAGCCGACCGTCTTGGTGATATCCAGGATCAGCGTTGCGACAACGCCGACGCCGAACTGCCAATCGAAGCGAAACCAGATGTAGATGAGCACCGCGACAAGGGCGAGCCCGGTCGCCATCAGCCCGTTGCGGAACAATTCCTGGCTGACAGTCGCCCCGACGACCTCAAACCCGCGCAACTCGGCCCCCGGCAGGGCAGTCGCCAGCTGCCGGGTCAGCCGCTGCTGCGCATCGCTCGGCGGCACCTTTGCGTCGAACCGCACCAATACCTCGTTTGGCGCCCCGAACTGCTGCACCCGGACATCGCCGAACCCCAGCGGCTCGACCGCTTGGCGGATCGTTTCTGCCGGCAGCGCTGACGGCGTGCGCAACTGCGCCGAGATCCCGCCTCGGAAATCGACCCCGAGGTTGAGCCCGGGATAGAAGAACAAGACGACCGACAGCGTACTCAGCAGGGCCGATACGATTAACCCGGCAAAGCGTCCCCGCATGAACCGGATCTGCGTATTGTCGGGAACCAGACGGAGAAGGCGCATCGAGAAAGCTTCAACGGTGGGGCAGCGAAACCGGGCGACAGCAGAACCCGTTTCCGCATTAAAATTCGAGACGGATTGGAGCGCCGTTTATATACGTGCGCGACGGCCTGCCCGCGGAACCAGGCATTGATGAGCAAGGCTGGGTAAAGGAGAAACCCGATGTGGGAGAACCGGTGCAAGGTCGCGGTCAGCGGCGTGGGCTTTTCCAAGGTCTCGCGCCTTGCCGACATCCCGCTCGCCGCGCACGCCTTGACCGCGGTCAAGGAGGCGGTCGCCGATTCCGGATTGCAGATGTCCGACATCGACGGGCTGGCAACCTATCCCGAACTGCCGGCGACCGGCCATGCGGAAGTCGACGGGATCTCGGTCGTCTCGGTCAACTGCATGATGGCGATGCTGAAACTGCCGAACCTCACCTGGCACATCCAGGTCGGCACGGTGAATATCGGCGGCGCCGTGCAGCAGGCGGTCAACGCCCTGCTTGCCGGGGTATGCCGATACGCCGTGGTGTGGCGGGCGATGCACAACCCGCGCGGCACCTACCAGAACCTGCCGAGCGGCATGGCCGCGGGCGCCACGCAATTCACCGCGCCGTACGGGTTCGGCGGCCCGGGCCAGGGCATGGCGGTCGCCTATACGCGCTGGCTCGAACGGCACAACCAGAACCGCGAGAAGATGGCGACATTGGCGGTGACGCAGCGCAGGCACACGCAGCACACCCCGCAGGCCTATTTCTACGGCACGGAACTGAGCCGCGAGGACTATCTCGCCTCGCGCATGGTCGCCTACCCGTTCTGCCTGTTCGATTGCGACATCCCGGTGCAGGGCGCGGTGGCGATTGTGTTGACGACGGCGGACCGGGCCCGCGACCTGAAGCCTCGCCCGGCCTATCTCGCCGGCTATGGCGAGCGCCTCAAATTCGAGGTGGCGGGCCGCATCGGCAGCCTCGCCGACTACATGGAGGGCGGCCGCAGCTCAGCGAAACTGACCTGGGAGCGTTCCGGCTTTTCGCCGAAGGATGTCGATGTCGCCCAGATCTACGACGGGTTCTCTGCCTCGGTGATCTACGGGCTCGAGTCCTATGGGTTTTGCAAGGAAGGCGAAGCGCTCGACTTCATCCAGGACGGGCGCATCGAGCTCGACGGCGAATTGCCGCTCAACACCTTTGGCGGCAGCCTCGGCACCGGCCGCATCCACGGGCTGTGGCACATCATCGAGGGCGCCTTGCAGGCCTCGGGCCGTGCCGGCTCCCGCCAGGTCAAGGACGCGAACGTCAGCTTCGTCGGCGCCAGCGCGCCGATCGTCACCGGCACGACCTTCATCTTCGTCGGCGAGCCGTACTGACCGGGCGCGGCGGCGCTGGACAAGCGTGCGCCGCTGCGCGAGTCTCGACGGATGGACAACAGCGGGTTCAGCGTGCGCGGGGTCCTGGCCGGCGAGGCGCCCGGCGACGCGCCGGTCACGGTCAAGGGCTGGGTGCGCACCCGCCGGGACTCGCGGGCCGGAATCTCGTTCGTGCACCTGTCGGACGGGTCGTCGTTCCATCCGTTGCAGGTGGTGGCGCCAAGCACCCTGCCCAATTACGAGGCCGAAATATTGCGCCTGTCGGCCGGCTGCGCGGTCGAGGCGACGGGGCGGATCGTGCCGTCGCCGGCCAGAGGGCAGCCGTTCGAGATGCAGGCGAGCGCGCTGCGCGTGGTCGGCTGGGTGGACGACCCGGAGACCTATCCGATCCAGCCCAAGCCGCACACCCTCGAATTCCTGCGCGAGGTGGCGCATCTGCGCCCGCGCACCAATGTGATCGGCGCGGCGACGCGGGTGCGGCACACGCTGGCCCAGGCGATCCATCGCTTCTTCGACCGGAACGGCTTTTTCTGGGTCAACACGCCGATCATCACCGCCTCCGACGCGGAAGGCGCGGGGGCGCTGTTCCGGGTATCAACGCTCGACCTCGCCAACCTGCCGCGCACGCCCGCGGGTGAAATTGATTTCGCGCAGGATTTCTTTGGCCGGGAGGCGTTCCTGACCGTCTCCGGGCAGCTCAATGTCGAGGCCTATTGCCTCGCTTTGACCAAGGTCTACACGTTCGGGCCGACCTTTCGCGCCGAAAACTCGAACACCAGCCGGCATCTCGCCGAGTTCTGGATGATCGAGCCGGAGATCGCCTTCGCCGATCTGTCGGATAATGCGACGTTGGCGGAAAGATTGTTGAAATACACGTTCGAGAATTTGCTGTCGGAAAGGCAGGAAGATCTCGCCTTTTTCGACGAGCGCATCGAGAAGGGGCTGATCGCCAAACTGGAAAGGATCGTCGGCTCGGAATTCGTCCGCATGGATTACGGCGAGGCGGTCGCCGTGCTCGAGCGGGCGAAGGGCGAAAAATTCGAGTTTCCGGTCAAATGGGGCATCGACCTGCAGTCCGAGCACGAACGCTACCTGACCGAGAAATACGCGAAAAAGCCGGTCATCGTGATGAACTACCCCAAGGCCATCAAGGCGTTCTACATGCGGGTCAACGATGACGGCCGGACCGTGGCGGCGATGGACGTGCTGGCGCCGGGGATCGGCGAGATCATCGGCGGCAGCCAGCGCGAGGAGCGGCTGGAGGTGCTCGACCAGAGCATGGCCGAGCGCGGCATCGACCGCGAGCATTACGCCTGGTACCGCGACCTGCGCCGCTACGGCACGGTGCCGCACGCCGGCTTCGGCCTCGGCTTCGAGCGCACCCTCGCCTACAGCACCGGCCTTGCCAACGTGCGCGACGCGATCCCGTTTCCGCGCACCCCCGGCAACGCGCGGTACTGACCCGGCGGCTCCGGCCGGGGCCGCGGCCGCCGCGCGGTGTCGGCAGCAAGGCGCAAGTGAGCTATCCTGGAGCTAATCCGCGCTGCGAACGCGGAACGACGACAGGGAGGGTGCGCCCGTGCGGTACAGCAACGACCATATCCTGACCAGCCATGCCGGCAGCCTGCCGCGCCCGGACGAGCTGATCGAGGCCTACCGCGCCCGCGCCGCCGGCGAGGCGGCAGACGAGGCCAGGTTCCAATCCGTGCTCGCCGGCGCCGTCGCCGATGTCGTGCGCCGGCAGCGCGCGGCCGGCATCGACGTGCCGGGCGACGGCGAATTCGGCAAGGCCATGGCGCAGCGGGTCAATTACGGCTCGTGGTGGCGCTATTCGTGGCTGCGCCTCGGCGGGCTCGCTGCCGGCGGGCTGACCCTCTACGAGATGGAGCCGCGACGCTCGTCGCCCGGCGCGGTGGTGTTGACGAGCTTTGGCGATCGGCGCGACCGCACCCGCTTCAGCGCCGCCTACAACGACCCCGAAAGCGGCATCACCACCGGGCCGCGCCCACCCTCCCCGGTCTGCGTCGACAAATTGACCTATACCGGCCACGAGGCGATCGCCGCCGACATCGCCCGCTTCAAGGCGGCGCTGGCGGCGGCCGGGGTCGAGGAAGGGTTCATGACCTCGATCGCGCCAGGCAGCGCCTCGCGCATCCCCAACCGCTATTACAAGACCGACGAGGAATTCCTCTATGCCTGCGCCGAGGCGATGCGCGAGGAATACAAGGCGATCATCGATGCCGGCCTGATCCTGCAGCTCGACGACCCGGCGATTGCCGAGAACTGGGACATGGTCAACCCCGAGCCGACCGTCGCCGATTACCGCAAGTTCACGATGGTATTGGTGGAGGCGCTGAACCACGCCTTGCGCGGGTTGCCGCAGGACCGCATCCGCTTTCACCTGTGCTGGGGCAGCTGGCACGGGCCGCACGTGACCGACATCCCGATGCGCGACATCGTCGATTGCCTGTTGGCGATCAACGCCGGCGCCTATTCGTTCGAGGCCGGCAACGTGCGCCACGAGCACGAATGGAGAGTGTGGCAGGAGGTCAAACTGCCCGACGGCAAACTGATCCTGCCCGGCGTCGTCAGCCACGCCACCAACGTCGTCGAGCATCCCGAACTGGTCGCCGACCGCATAGTGCGCTTTGCCAACATCGTCGGCCGCGAGCGGGTCATCGCCTCGACCGATTGCGGCCTCGGCGGCCGCATCCACCCGCAGATCGCCTGGGCCAAGCTGGAAACCCTGGCGCAGGGCGCGGCGCTGGCGACAAAGCAGCTGTGGGGCTAAAAGGCGAAGGATCCTTGCGCCGGCTGCTTCGGTTCGAGGTGCACGCCTTCCAGTTCGAGCATGCGAACCTTCGAGGCTGCGCCGCCCGGCGCGGAAAAGCCGCCGACCTTGCCGCCGGCCGCCAGTACCCGGTGGCAGGGAATGAACAGCGCGACCGGGTTATGCGCCATCGCCTGACCGACATCGCGCGCGGCCTCCGGCCCGGCGCCGAGTTCCCTGGCCAAGGCCCCATAGGTCGTCGTGCGGCCCCATCCGACCCGCCGCGCCGCGGCGTAAATTTGCCTGAAAAACGGCAATTCGTCGCCGAGGTCGAGTTTGAACCCGGAGAAATCCGTCTTCTCGCCGGCGAAGTAACGCTTAGCCGCGGCGACGGCTTCGGCGATCGCCGGCGGCGGGTTTCCGGGCTCGGCCTCCTGCAGTCGGCGCCGCACCAGCCATTCCGCGGCGCCGGCGCTCTTCGCCGGCAGCTGGAAGCGGGTGATGCCCACGTCGTTCCAGGCGATGCCGCAAAACCCGGCGGCGGTCTCGAACACGAAATAGCGGTGCATGCCGGTCAAGTGCGCCGGCGCGGCCGCGAATTCAACCGGTCTCAGCCCCGCCCGTATTTCTTGTGGAAATACGGCAACACGTCGTGACCCATCAATTCCAGCACCTTCAATACCTTCCACCCCTCCATGCCGGGCCAGCCGGCGCGGAAGATGAAATAGTTCGAATCGAGCCGGCGGATGCGCTCCTCGATCTGCGCGATCGCGTCTTCGGGGCTGCCGAGGATGAAGCGGTCCTTGGCCAATTCGTCGAACGAGACGCGAAAGTTCTCCTCTCCCGGCAAGGCCTTGTCCTGGCCCCATTCGGCATAGGCGGCGTATTTGCCCTCAAGGTAGGGCTTGGCGGTTTCGACCGCCTCCTCGCGGGTCGGGGCGACGTGCAGTTCGAGCGCGATCGGGCGCGCGCCGGGCACCGCGTGGCCGGCTTCTGTCAACGCCTCCTTGTAGAGGCCCCATTGCCGCTCGATCGTCGGCAGGGCGGCGTGCGGATTGATGAACCAGGGATAGCCGAGCCGGCCGGTGCGCTTCACCGCGGCGTCGGCGTTGGCGGCGATCCAGATCGGCGGCAATGGGCGCTGCACCGGCCGGATCGTCGAGGTCGCATCGTGCAGCCGGAAATACCGCCCCTCATGCGTCACCGACTCCTCGGTCCACAGCCGCTTGATCAACCCGAGCCCTTCGAGCATGCGCGGCACCCGGTCGGAGACCTTGAGGCCGAACGCCTCGAATTCGGTCTCGCGATAGCCGATACCGATGCCAAACACCGCGCGTCCCCCCGACATCACGTCGAGCGAGGCGACCTCCTCGGCCACCTGCACCGGGTTCAGCAATGCCAGCAACGTCACCGCCAATACCAGCTCCATCGGCCCGGCATCCGCCGCCAGCCGCGCCAGCAGCGGCAGGTTCTGCAATGACTGGTAAGGTGGCGAGACGTAATGGTGCCCGGCGGCGAGCGCGTCGAAGCCGACATCGCGGGCGACGATCGCCTGCTCGACGCATTGGCGAAAGCGCCGCACCGGGTCATCGGAGCGCGGCTGCTGGGCATTGACGAACAATCCGAATTTCATGGGTTCCTCTCAAGCGCGGTCATTGCGACCCCCGGACGGCCGCCCTCGGCGTTCGTCCCCGCGGGTCAAGCTCGCGGGTTCTCGCAATGACAATCATTATAATTTCTTCGTCATCACATAGCGGGTGACGCCCGGCGGGGCGCATTGGAGCATCGCGGCGGTGGTGAAGCCCTGCTTCAGGTAGAAACCCTGCGCCTGAATCTCCAGCGTGTTCAACGTGATCCGGCTGCAGCCGCGCCGCCGCGCCTCCGCCTCCGCCATCGCGATCAGGCGGCTGCCCAGCCGGTCGCCGCGCAACCCCTCGGGCAGAAAGACGCGCTCGATCGAGAGCTGGCCGAGATAGCTGCCGCCGTAAAGCCCGCCGATGACGGAGCCGGTAGCGGGATCGGTGACGAACACGGCGAGCCGGCGGTAGTCGTCGCGCCCGGCGCGGCGGGTGTTGTAGGCGCGCAACCCGTCGGCGATCACCGCCATCTGTTCGGGCGTGGGCGCGTCGGTCAATACGATTTCCGGATCGGCCATCGCACCCCTCCTCAGATCGGCGGGCGCCGGGTCGGCTGCGTCGCCTCGAAGGCGCGAGCCGCGCGCAACACCAGCGCATCGGCGTAAAGCGGGCCGACGATCTGCACCCCGATCGGCAGGCCCGCGGCGGTGAGGCCGCACGGCACCGTCGCCGCCGGCTGGCGCGTCATGTTGAACGGATAGCTGAACGGCGACCAGTCAATCCAGTTGGTCTCGGTCGCGGGGTCGTTGAGGTCCTGGCCGACCGGCAGGGCCGGCACCGGCATCATCGGCGTCAACAGCAGGTCGTAGCGCCGGTGAAGCTCGGCCATCTGCCGGCCGAGCGCGGTGCGGGCGAGGTCGGCGCCGACATAATCCGCGGCGGCGATCCGCTCGCCCGCCTCGGCGCCCGCGATCAGGCCGGGATCGCACTCGCCGCGGCGCTCGCGCGGAAAGCCGCTCATCAGCCGCGCCAGACCGCCCGCCCACAGGGTCAGCAAGGCCTCGCGCGGCGACGGAAAGACCTCACGCACCTCTTCGACCTCGGCGCCGAGCGCCGCGAATTGCCGCACCGCCTCGGCAACCGCGGCGGCGATCTCGGGATCGACCCTGGCATAGCCGAGATCGGGGCTATAGGCGATGCGCCAGCCGCGCACGCCGTCTTCGATGCCGTCGAGATAATCGCGCCCGTCCGGGGGCAGCGCATAGGGGTCGCGGGCATCGGGCCGCGCCAGCACGTTCAGCATCAGTGCCGCGTCGCGCACGTGGCGCGCCAGCGGCCCGACATGCGACAACAATCCCATCGGCGACGGCGGATGCGCCGGCACCCGGCCGAAGCTGGGCTTGAAGCCGACCACGCCGGAAAAGCACGACGGGATGCGGATCGAACCGGCGCCGTCGCTGCCGACATGCAGCGGCGCGATGCCGGCGGCACAGGCGGCCGCCGCACCGGCGCTGCTGCCGCCCGGCGTGCGGTCGAGGTTCCACGGGTTGCGGGTGATCCCCGTCAGCGGGCTGTCGCCCAGGGCCTTCCAGCCGAATTCGGGGCTCGTCGTCTTGCCGATGATCACCGCGCCGGCCTCGCGCAATCGCGCGGTCGCCGGCGCGTCCTCGGCATCCGGCGCCGCGGCGACGAGGCGCGAGCCGCGCCGGGTCGGAAACCCGCGCATCAACACGAGGTCCTTGATCGTCACCGGGACGCCGTCGAGCGGCCCCAGCGGCGCGCCCTCTTGCCAGCGCCGCTCGGCCGCGCGCGCCGCCGCCATCGCCCCGTCGCGATCGACGATCGTAAAGGCGTTGAGCCTCGGCTCCAGCGCGCCGAGCCGGCGCAACAATGCCTGCGTCGCCGCGACCGGCGACAATGATTTGCGCCGATACTGTTCGCCCAGCGCCTCTGCCGACAGGTAGGCGATATCGTCGTCGGGCTGCATTCCCCCTCCGCCCGGATCTGGCCGGTCGCCGACTATCGGCCAATCGTGCAGCGCCGGCAATGCCGCCGCCTTGGCGGCGCTTGGCACAGCTTTTGCGCAGCCCAGCTTTGCCGTTTTGCCGGCGGTCGCGGATCGCGTAAGGTCGGTCCAACACAAGATGGTGCCGAACAGGGAGGGGCGATGACCACGTTGACTCGCCGCGACTGGCTTGCCGCCGGCGCGCTGACCCTCGGCACGTCGCTGCTGCCGTCGCGCGGGCGCGCGCAGGCGGAGGCGGCGACGCTGCGCTTCATTCCGCAGGCGGATTTGCGCAGCATCGACCCGATCTGGACGACCGCCTATGTGACGCGCAATTTCGGCTATCTGGTGTTCGACACGCTGTTCGCGCTCGATGCGCAATTCAAACCGCAGCCGCAGATGGTCGACACCTGGACCGTCAGCAATGACAAGCTGGTCTACAAATTCACATTGCGCGCCGGCCTCAAATGGCATGATGGCCTGCCCGTCCGCACCGCCGACTGCATCGCCTCGATCGAGCGCTGGGCCAAGCGCGACCAGTTCGGCCAGAAGATGATGGAGGCGGTCGAGACGATCGCCGCCGACAATGACAACGCCTTCACGATCCGCCTCAAGGCCCCGTTTCCGCTGCTCCTTAATGGGCTCGGCAAATTGTCGAGCAATGTGCCGTTCATGATGCCGGAGCGGCTGGCGAAGACCGACCCGTTTCAGCAGATCCCCGAGGCGATCGGTTCCGGCCCGTTCAAATTCGTCAAGGCGGAATGGGAGCCGGGCCACAAGGCGGTGTTCGCCAGGAACATCGATTACGTGCCGCGCACGGAGCCGCCGAGCCTGGCTGCGGGCGGCAAGCTGGCCATGGTCGACCGGGTCGAATGGCTCTACATCCCCGACCCGGCCACCGCGGCGGCGGCGCTGAAGGCGGGCGAGGTCGATTGGTGGGAATTGCCGCCCGCCGATCTGCTGCCGGTGTTCAAGGACGATCCGAACGTCAAGGTCGCGATCACCGACCCGCTCGGCAATATGGGGGTATTGCGCTTCAACCATCTGCTGCCGCCGTTCGACAGGCTGAAGATGCGGGAGGCGGTGCTGAACCTGGTCGACCAGAAGGACTACATGCGCGCGGTCGCCGGCGATCCGAAATACTGGCGCACCTGCGTCGCCTTGTTCATCTGCGGCGGCACGCCGTTTGAGACCAGAGCCGGTGCCGAGGCGCTGCTGAGGGGGCCGAACCTCGACAAGGCCAAGGCGCTGATCGCAGCCAGCGGCTACAAGGGCGAGCGGATCGTGCTGATGTCGGCGACCGACCAGCCGATCGTCCAGGCCCAGGCATTGGTGACCGCCGCGGCGCTGACCAAGGCCGGGCTCAACATTGACCTGCAGGCGATGGATTGGGGCACGCTGGTCACCCGCCGCGCCTCGAAGAAGCCGATCGCGGAAGGCGGCTGGAACCTGTTCCACACCTGGACCGCCGCGCCCGATATGCTGTCGCCGGCGCTCAACATCCCGCTGCGCGCCAACGGCGAGAACGCATGGTTCGGCTGGCCCAGCGACCCCAAGCTTGAAGCCTTGATCGACGCCTGGTTCAAGGCCTCCGACTACGCCGCGCAGAAACGGCTCGCAGAGCAGATCCAGGTCGAGGCCTATCGCGGCGACGTGCCCTATGTGCCGACCGGCCAGTTCGTGATCCCGACCGCGTACCGCAGCAATCTGCACGGCATCATCGTCGCGCCGGTGGCGTTTTTGTGGAATGTCGAAAAGACATGAAGCGCAGGCCCGCGGTGGGTTAACGCGATGTTTTCGTACATAGTCCGGCGCATCCTGGCGACCATCCCGGTGATGGCGGTCGTCGCCATCTTCGTCTTCGCGCTGCTGCACCTGAGCCCCGGCGACCCGGCGGCGATCATCGCCGGCGATACCGCGACCCCCGCCGACATCGCCCGCATCCGCGCCCATCTCGGCCTCGACCAGCCGATCTACATCCAGTTCGGCGACTGGGTGTGGCGGCTGATGCACGGCGATCTCGGCATCTCGATCTTCACCGACCTGCCGGTTACCCAATTGATCGCGCAGCGGGTCGAGCCGACCGTGGCATTGACGATCTCGACCCTGGTCGTATCGGTCGCGGTGGCGATCCCGCTCGGTATCATCGCGGCGTGGAAGGCCGGCACCTGGATCGACCGCGCGGTCATGGTGTTCGCCGTGCTCGGCTTTTCGGTGCCGGTGTTCGTGCTCGCCTACCTTTTGATCTACGCGTTCGCGATCGCCGCCGACTGGCTGCCGGTGCAGGGCTATGTCGGGCCGAGCCGCGGGCTGTGGCCGTTCGTGTCGCACCTCATTCTGCCGAGCATCGCGCTGGGCATGATCTATGCCGCACTGATCGCGCGCATTACCCGCGCCAGCATGCTCGACGTATTGGCGCAGGACTATATCCGCACCGCCCAGGCCAAGGGCCTCGGCAGCCTGCGCGTCCTGCTCGGCCATGCGCTGAAGAACGCCTCGGTGCCGATCGTCACGATCATCGGCATCGGCGTCGCCTTGCTGATCAGCGGCGTCGTGGTGACCGAGACGGTGTTTGCGATCCCCGGTCTCGGCCGCCTGACCGTCGATGCGATATTGCGCCGCGACTATCCGATCATCCAGGGCATCATCCTGATCTTTTCGGGCGTCTACGTGCTGATCAACCTGCTCGTCGACCTCAGCTACACGCTGCTCGACCCGCGCATCCGCTATTGACGGGGGCGCCGGCGCCATGAGCATCGCCCCGACCAAGTCGCCGCTCGCCGACCTGCCCGTCTCCGGCGCCGCCCCGGTGCGGCAGCGCAGCCTGCGGCAGACGGTCCGGCGCCACCCGACGATCGTGGTCGGCGGCGGATTGCTGGTACTGATGCTGGCGATGGCGGTCTTCGCGCCCTATCTCGGCACGGTCGATCCGCAGGCCCTGCATCCGCTGAAGCGGCTCGAATGGCCCTCGGCCGAGCATTGGTTCGGCACCGACATGCTCGGCCGCGACGTCTACAGCCGCACCGTTTACGGCGCCCGCGTGTCGCTGACGGTCGGGATCAGCGTCGCCGTGCTCAGCACCGGCATCGGCCTCGTCATCGGCGTCGTCACCGGGTTCAGCCGCTGGGTCGATACGATCGTGATGCGGGTCATGGACGGGCTGATGTCGATCCCGGCGATCTTGATCGCGATCGCACTGATGGCGCTCAACCGCGCCAGCCTCGGCAATGTCGTGTTCGCGATCACCGTCGCCGAGGTGCCGCGGGTGACGCGGCTGGTCCGCGGCATCGTCTTGGCCCTGCGCGAGCAGCCCTTCGTCGAGGCGGCCCTGGCGAGCGGCACCCGCCTCGTCGGCATCCTGTCGCGGCATATCGTGCCCAACACGCTGAGCCCGCTATTGGTGCAGGGGACTTTCATCGCCGCCTCGGCGATGATCACCGAGGCGATATTGTCGTTCATCGGCGCCGGAACCCCGCCCAACATCCCGAGCTGGGGCAACATCATGGCCGAGGGGCGCGTATTGTTTCAGGTCGCCTATTACATCGTGATGTTCCCCGGCGTGTTCCTGTCGGTCACGGTTCTGGCGATCAACCTGCTCGGCGACGGGCTGCGCGATGCGCTCGACCCGCGCCTGTCGCGCCTGATGTGACCGGTCTGATGGCCGAAGCCGCGGCGCCGCTGCTCGAGGTCGACGACCTCCGCACCTGGTTCTTCACCCGCGACGGCACGGTGCGCGCGGTTGACGGCGTCTCGCTGCATGTGTTGCCGGGCGAGACGCTGGCGATCGTCGGCGAAAGCGGCTGCGGCAAAAGCGTCACCGCCTTGTCGGTATTGCGGCTGGTGCCGTCGCCGCCGGGGCGGATCGTCTCCGGCACGATCCATTTCGCCGGCCGCGACCTGCTGGCGCTCAGCGAGGCGGCGATGCGCGCGGTGCGCGGCAACGAGATCTCGATGATCTTCCAGGAGCCGATGACCTCGCTGAACCCGGTGCTGACGATCGGCCACCAGATCGGCGAGACCTTGACCCTGCACCAGGGCCTCGACCGCCGGCGGGCGACGGCGCGGGCGATCGAGATGCTGCGCCTTGTGCACATCCCCGAACCCGAGCGGCGCATCGAGCAGTACCCGCACCAGCTCTCGGGCGGCATGCGGCAGCGGGTGATGATCGCGATGGCGCTGGCCTGCAACCCGAAATTGCTGATCGCCGATGAGCCGACCACCGCGCTCGACGTGACGATCCAGGCCCAGATCCTCGACCTGATGCGCGAATTGAAGAAAAAGGTCGATGCCGCGATCGTCTTGATCACCCACGATCTCGGCGTCGTCGCCGAGATGGCGCAGCGCGTCGTCGTCATGTATGCCGGCCGCAAGGCCGAAGAGGCGCCGGTCGAGGCCTTGTTCCGCCGGCCGCTCCACCCCTACACCAGGGGCCTGCTGGCCTCGGTGCCCCGGCTCGGCGCCAGCCTGACCCCCGACGCTGCGGCGCGCCTCACCGAGATTCCCGGCACGGTCCCGTCCCTGAAAGAGCCGATTCCCGGCTGCGCTTTTGCCGCGCGCTGCGGCTTTGCCACCGACATCTGCCACCGCGCGGCGCCGCCGTTCGAGGAAAAGCGGGCCGGCCATTTCGCCGCCTGCCATCACGCCGACGGGGTGGCGGCGGCATGACCGCGCCCGAGCCGCTCTTGTCCGTATGCGGGCTGGTCAAGTACTTCCCGGTCCGCAGCGGCATCCTGCAGCACACCGTCGGGCAGGTTCACGCGGTCGACGGCATCTCGTTCGATATCGGCTACGGCGAAACGCTGGGCCTGGTCGGCGAATCGGGCTGCGGCAAGTCGACCGCCGGCAAGGCGATCCTCAAACTGGTCGAGCCGACCGCCGGCGAGGTGCGCCTTGCCGGCACCCGCATCGACGGGCTGTCGCGGCGGGCGATGCGCCCCTATCGCCGGCAGCTTCAAGTGGTGTTTCAGGATCCGTACTCGTCGCTGAACCCGCGCCTCAAGATCCGCGACATCATCGCCGAGCCGCTGCGCAACTACCGCGTCGCCGCCGGCGCCGCGCTCGCCGAACGGGTCGCCGAATTGGCCGGCAAGGTGGGCTTGCGGCCCGAGGCGCTCGACCGCTACCCGCACGAATTCTCCGGCGGCCAGCGCCAGCGCATCGGCATCGCCCGCGCCTTGGCGCTCAACCCCAGCCTGATCGTCTGCGACGAGCCGGTCTCGGCGCTCGACGTTTCGGTCCAGGCCCAGGTCATCAACCTGCTCGCCGATCTGCAGCGCGAATTCGGCCTTTCCTATCTGTTCATCGCCCACGACATCGCCGTCGTCGAGCATATCAGCCGGCGCATTGCGGTCATGTATCTCGGCAAGATCGTCGAACTGGCCGACAAGGCGGCATTGCTGGCGCGGCCGCTGCACCCCTATACCGAGGCGCTGTTGTCGGCGGTGCCGGTGCCCGAGCCCGGCGCCGAGCGGCGCCGCATCATCCTCAAGGGCGACGTGCCGAGCCCGGTCAACCCGCCCGCGGGCTGCCGCTTTCACACCCGCTGCCCCTACGCGTTCGAGCGCTGCATGGCCGAGGAGCCGGCGATGCGGGAGGTCGCGCCGGGCCACCACGTCGCCTGCCATCTGCGCGAGCCGGCCCCGGCGGCCGCTGCGGCCGCGGCCGCGATTGAACCGGCGGTCCCGGCGATGCCACGATAGCGGCCTCGGTTCGGGCGGTGTGGCTGAGGCGATGAACCAGAAAGAGCTGGTGCTGAAGGCGATGTTTCCGATGGAGCAGGCGGCGGCGAAAGGCGGGTGGCCCGGCGCGGCCGCGGCGCTGTTCGACACGCTCGCCGGGGTGCTGCGGCGCGGCGAGCGCGTCGAGATCAGGGGCCTCGGCACCTTCTCCGTGGCTCGCACGAAGGCGCGCAAGGGCCGCAACCCGCGCACCGGCGCGGCGATCGACATCCCGCCCGGGCGGCGGGTGCGGTTCAAGCCCAGCAAATCATTGCTGGCTTAAGCAACGGCATGGGGCGCGGTTGGGCACGAGCAAGCGGAGGCGACGGTCCTTGATCTGGATCGGTCCGTTGCTGCTCGCGCTGTTCGTGTTGCCCGTTCTCGTCAGCGCCTGCCTGCCCGATGGGCGCGACGGCGTGCCGTGGTACGAGGCGCGCCGCGACCCGACCGGCCTTGCCCCCGACCCGGCGGCGACGCACGAGGCGGTGATCCAGGTCTACGCGGCCCGC
>JASHNY010000049.1 GCA_030041385.1 Alphaproteobacteria bacterium | reverse complement strand
GGCATCGCGATGATGAAGGCGGTGTGGTCAGAGGACCCGGTCAGCTTCGACGCCAAAGTCATCCCGGCGGTCATCGACCAGATGCGGATGATGCCGAAACCGGAAAATCCGATCCCGATCTGGATCGGCGGCTCGTCGGAGCCGGCGATCCAGCGGGCGCTGCGGCTCGACGGCTGGCACGGCTCGCGCACGACGCCCGAAGAGGCCGCACCGATCGTGCAGCGATTGCGCGCGGCGCGGTCCGACCCCGGATTCGCGATCTCATTGCGCGCCGCCTGGGACGGCAGGGATGACGGCGCCTTGAAGGCGCGGCTTCAGGCCTATCAGGCCGCCGGGGTCGGGCATGTCCTCGTCGAGCCGTTCGACCGCACGATCGACGACTGGCTCCGTTCGGTCGAGCGCATCGCCCGCGCCGGCGAGGGAGTGCAAGGCGGAAGGTGATCTACACGATCGGGCATTCGACGCGCACGGTGGACGAGCTGGCGGCGATGCTGCGCGAGGTCGGGGTCGATCTGCTCGTCGATATCCGCACCGTGCCGCGCTCGCGCTTCAACCCGCAATTCAACACCGACGCATTGCCCGCACCGCTTGCCGAAGCCGGGATCGCCTACAAGCACCTGGCGGCGCTCGGCGGGTTGCGGCACCGCCCGAAGGACGCGCCGCCCTCGCCGAACGGCGCGTGGCGCAACGAGGCGTTCCGCAATTATGCCGATTACGCATTGACCCCGGCATTTCGCGCCGGGCTCGGCGACTTGCTGGGGCTCGCGCGCACTCACACCCCGGCGATCATGTGCGCCGAGGCGGTGTGGTGGCGCTGCCACCGGCGGATCGTCACCGATTACCTGCTCGCCGAGGGGATCGAGGTGCGGCACATCCTGGCACAAGGCAAGATCGAGCCGGCGAGCCTCACGCCCGGCGCTGAGCCGCACCCGGACGGCACGGTTCTCTACCCGCCGGCGCAAGGCGAGCTGATATGAGGCTCCCGGCCGGGCGGGTTTGACAGCGGCGCAAACCGGGCGCAAAAGCCGCGCATGAGCTTGGTGGTTCGCGCGCTTTCGATCAGTGTCGCCACGGCCGCCTATCTCGGATTGGCGGTGCTGGGCGAAGGCGGGATCGCCCCGTTTGTCGCGATATCGGCGCTGAGGGCGCTGGTCATCGCGTTTTTTGCGATAGCGGTGTTCGCGCTGTTCGCCGGCGGCAATCTCAGCCGCGGCGAGCGCGAGGATCGCGGCAATCGCTGGGTGCTGATCCCCTTCGGCGTCATCGGGCTGTTGCTCGGCTTTGTCCCGGCCTGGACCGACCGGCACGAATTCTGGACGATCGACGGCGATGCGATCCGCTGGGCCGGGGTCGGGCTCGTCGTGGTCGGCGCCGCGCTGCGCGTGTGGCCGGTCTATGTGCTCGGCAACCGCTTCAGCGGGCTGGTGGCGATCCAGCCCGGACATCGGCTCGTCACCACCGGCATCTATCGCCGCATCCGCAACCCGAGCTATCTCGGGCTGCTGGTCAATTCGCTGGGCTGGAGCCTCGCGTTCCGGTCGGGCGCCGGGGTGCTATTGACCGCGCTGCTGATCCCGCCGCTGGTCGCGCGCATGAACGCCGAAGAGCGGCTGCTGCTCTCCCAATTCGGCGCCGAATACGAGGCCTACCGCGGCCGCACCGCGCGGCTGATCCCCGGGGTCTATTGAACATAAGATATTAGTAATAACGAAATAATCTATTGTTGTTTTATGTGAAATGCCGATACGCTCCAGCTCGTGTTGCTCAGCGAGGGTCGGAAATGGGCGTTCAGCAAGCCGAGGCCGCGGATATCACGGCAGCTCTTTATGACCTGACGGCGCGGTATGGCGATGTTGACGGCGCGGCGTTGCTGCGCCCACTGATCGAGTGCGAATTCGCCGGCCGGCTGGCCGTGGTCTCGTCATTCGGCGCCGAAGCGGCGATCATCCTCGCCCAGGTTGCCGAAATCGACCGCCGTACCCCGGTGCTGTTCCTCGACACCGGCATGCTGTTCGGCGAGACGCTTCGTTATCGCGACCGGCTGGTCGCGCGGCTCGGCCTCGAGGATGTGCGTACGATCGTTCCGAAGCCGCGCCGCGTCGCGATCGACGACCCGTCTTCTGAGCTTTGGCTGACCGATCCGGACCGCTGCTGCGCGATCCGCAAGGTCGAGCCGTTGATCGAAGGGCTCGAAGGCTTTGCCGCTTGGGTCTCCGGACGCAAGCGCTACCATGGCGGCAGTCGCGCGACGCTGCCGGTTTTCGAGGCCGATGATCGCGGCCGCATCAAGATCAACCCATTGGCGGGGTGGACACGGGACCGGATTCTGCGCGAATTCTCGCTGCGCGACCTGCCGCGTCATCCGCTGGAGGCGCTGGGCTACGCCTCGATCGGCTGCGTCCCGTGCACCGACCGCGTGCGTGCCGGCGAGGAGCTGCGGGCGGGGCGCTGGCGCGGCCGCAACAAGACCGAGTGCGGCATTCACCTCGGGGCGCGTCCCGATGCCGGCGCCCCGCCTGTGACGCCAGGAGGCGCAGCATGATGATCGGCGCGATCGACCCGCGTTTTGCGGTCTCGGGTTTCGGCGTCGGGTTGCTCGTCGGGTTGACCGGGGTCGGCGGCGGCTCGTTGATGACGCCGCTCCTGGTGCTGCTGTTCGGCCTCGACGCCCGGGCCGCCGTCGGCACCGACCTGCTGTACGCTTCGTTGACCAAGGCCGCCGGAAGCGCCGTTCACGGGATGGCCGGCACGGTCGAGTGGCCGATCGCCGGACGGCTTGCCGCCGGCAGCATACCGGCCAGCGCATTGACGATCGGCGCGCTCTACCTGACCGGCCCGGCAAACAAGCACCTCTCGGCGGTGATCGCCGGCGTGCTCGGCGTGGCCCTGATCGTGACCGCCGCCTGCGTCTTCGCCCGGCCGCTTTTGCTGCGGCTGTTGGCGGCGATCGTGCCGGCGAGCGTGTTCGCGCATCGCACGCTCGCCACCGTAATGGTCGGGGCGGTGCTCGGCGTGCTGGTCTCGATCTCCTCGGTCGGCGCCGGCGCCATCGGGATGACCGTGCTCGTCTTCTTGTACCCCGAAGTACCGGTGGTGCGGCTGGTCGGTTCCGACATCGCCCATGCGGTGCCGCTGACCCTCGTCGCCGGCCTCGGCCACTGGTGGCTCGGATCGGTCGACTGGGCGATCCTCGCCTCGCTGCTGCTCGGTGCGGTTCCCGGCATCGCGCTCGGCAGCTTCCTGGCGGGGCGTGTGCCCGAGATCGTCTTGCGCCCGGCCCTGGCGACGGTCCTTGTCGCGGTCGGGATCCGGATGCTCGCCTAGGACGCCGGCGGCTTTGTCGCCTGCATCGAGGGCAATGCCTCGACACCGCGATACCACTCGGCGAGCTTCGGGTGGCGCTGGCGCCAACCGTCGTTCGGGAAGCGGAAATCGAGATAGCCGAGCGTGCACCCGGCGGTGATCGCGCCGATCGTGCGCGGCCCGGACAGGTCTTCGCGTTCGAGCGCGGCGAGGCCCTGGTGCGCCTTCTTCATCTGCCCGTCGGTCCAGCCGGCGAAGCGCTTGTCCTCAGGCCGCGCGGCGATCTCGTAGCGGCACAGGATCAGGGCGTCGAGAATGCCGTCGCCGAGCGCCTGCTGGCGCAAGGCGGTCCAGCGCGCCTTGCCCGCGGACGGGAACACCTTGCCGCCGCCGGAAAGATTGTCGAGGTATTCGCAGATCACCGGCGAATCAAACAGCACCTGCCCGTCATCGGTAACGAGCGCCGGGATCTTCATCAGCGGGTTTTCCGCCGCCAAGGTGGCGTTGACCTCGACCGGGCTGACCGCGGTGTTGAGCAATTCGATCCTGCCGGCAAGTCCCAGCTCGTGGGCGACGACCATGACCTTGCGCACATAGGGCGAGGCCGGATTGTGGCGGAGTTTCATTCCTGCGTTCCTTGCAATTCACGCCGCAGCGGGAACCCTCACCCGCCTCCCCGCGGCTCAAGCCCGCGGGTGCGGCACCCTCTCCCGCATGCGGGAGAGGGGCTGTGGACGGCGTATGCGTTAACCCCTCTCCCCATGCGGGAGAGGGAGGGAGGGACCCGCGGCGCAGCCGTGGGAGGCCGAGGGAGTGCGATAAGTCTCGAGCGGGCCTATTT
>JASHNY010000048.1 GCA_030041385.1 Alphaproteobacteria bacterium | reverse complement strand
TCTCGATGGTGTCGTCCACCAGCGGATACACCCAGACACTGGCAAAACTCGTCTGCCGGCGCGCGTTGGCGTCGAACGGGCTGATCCGCACCAGCCGGTGCACCCCCGCCTCGGTCTTCAGCCACCCGTACGCGTTGACGCCGCCCACCTGCAAGGTGGCCGACTTGATGCCGGCCTGCTCGCCCTCGCTGCGCTCGATCAGTTGCACCTTGTAGCCGTGCTGCTCGGCCCAGCGCGTGTACATGCGCAGCAGCATCTCGGCCCAGTCCTGCGCCTCGGTGCCGCCGGCGCCGGAGTTGATCTCCACGTAGCAGTCGTTGCCGTCCGCCTCGCCCGACAGCAGGCTCTCGATCTCGCGCTTCTGCGCCTCGGCGTGCAGTTTCTCGAGCGTTGCCTCGGCTTCTGCGACGATCTCGCGGTCGGCCTCGGCCTCGCCGAGGGCGATCAGTTCGAGCGCGTCATCGACCTCGCGCTCGATGCGGCGATAGCCGCCGATGGCCCGGTCGAGCCGGGTACGCTCGCGCAATACCGCCTGCGCCGTCGCCGGATCGTCCCACAGGCGCGGGTCCTCGGCCTTGGCGTTCAGCTCGGCGAGACGCCGGTTGGCCGGCTCCCAGTCAAAGATGCCTCCTCAGCAACGCCAGCGACTTTCTGATGTCGTCGGCAATCGCTTGCGTTTCTGCGCGCATAGAACTCTTTCCTTCAACCGATCAATAAAGTCCGCCGGTGCCGGTGGCCGGGGCCGCGGAGGCCGGTGCTGCATTGGCATCCGGCGCGCTCATTTGCGAGGTCTCCTGGTCGCCCGGCATGCCGTGCATGGCCATATCGCGGTCCTTGCCCGGCGCGGTGCCCGGCTTGTACGCCTCCCAGATGCCCGGCTCGCCCGGCCCCGGCGGCAGGCCGGTCTGCGGGTTGACCCGGTACATCTGCAGCCCCGGCGGGATGCGGAACTCGGTCGGCGGCGAGTTCTTCAAGGCCGCGATCATGAAATCGCGGAACACCGGCGCCGCAACGACCGCGGCCTGCTCACCCTTGCCGAGGCTGGCGTGGTCGTCATAGCCGATATAGACGCCGGCGGCGAGATCGGGCGTAAAGCCGACAAACCAGGCGTCGCGCCAGTCGCTGGTAGTGCCGGTCTTGCCGGCGATCGGCTTGTCGACCGCCTTGACCGCGACGCCGGTGCCGCGCTGGACGACCCCCTCCATCATCTGCACGATCTGGAACGCCGATTGCGGGTCGGCGATCTGCGGGCGCGTATCCGGTATCACCGGGACCTTCTGGTGGGTCCACTCGACATTGCTGCAGCCCGGGCAGGGGCGCCGGTCGGCGCGGAAAACGGTGAGCCCGTTGCGGTCCTGCACCCGGTCGACCAGGGTCGGTGCGATCCGCTTGCCGCCGTTGACCAGCATCGCGTAGGCCGCGGTCAGGCGCAGCGGCGTCGTCTCGCCGGCGCCGAGCGACATCGAGTATTCGCGGGGCATATGGTCCATGATGCCGAAGCTCTCAACCGTCTCGCCGATCGCCTCCATGCCGATGATCTGGGCGACGCGGGCGGTCGCGGTGTTGAGCGAATGTTCGAGCGCGACGCGCAGCGGGACCGGCCCCATGAAGGCGTGTTCATAGTCGCTCGGGGTCCACGGCGGCAGGCCCGGCCCCTGGGGCAGCGATATCGGTGCGTCGAGCACCAGGGTCGAAGGCGTAAACCCATGCTGGAGCGCGGTCAGGTACACGAACGGCTTGATCGCCGAGCCGGGTTGCCGCTCGGCCTGGGTTGCGCGGTCGAACTGGCTGATCTCGAAACTGAAGCCGCCGCTGATCGCGAGCACGCGGCCGGTGTGCGGGTCGATCGCGACCAGCGCGCCCGAAACCCCCGGGATCTGGCACAGCTCGAACAGCGGCAGCGGCGCCGCCCTGGTGCGGGCGAGCAGCCGCCCCCCGGCGCTGTGCCCCACGACGCTGACCCTCGACGCCGTGGCGGCGGTCGCCGACTCGGGCGCCGGCGCCACGAGGACCACGTCGCCCGGCTTGACCACGTCGCGGGCGCTGCGCGGATAGGCGCCGAGCGCGCCGTCTGCAAGCCGCCGGCGTGCCCAGCGCAGCTGGGCGAACGGGATCAGCCCGACGGTGCCGTTTTTGAGGCCGATCCGGGCGCCGTCGCCCTCGGTGCGCAATACTACCGCGAGCTGCCAGGCCATCGCATCGGCGCCCGGCGGCTGGGCGACAGCGGCGAGGTGCAGCGGCCAGTCGCCGGTGGCGTCGATATGCGCGACCGGACCGCGCCAGCCGCCGTGGCTGTGGTCATAGGCGATCAGCCCGTCGCGCAACGCGGTATTGGCTGCCGCCTGCGTCGGCGGGTCGAGGCTGGTGCGCACCGACAGGCCGGATTCGTACAACGCTCTCTCGCCGTAGCGGGCGAGCAGTTCGCGCCGTACCTCCTCCGCAAAATACGCGGCCTTGACGACCTCGGCGGCTTCGCGATGGCGCACGACGACAGGCTCGGCCTTGGCGGCGGCCGCTTCCGCCGCGGTCGCGTAGCCGTCTTCGACCATGCGGTCGAGCACCCAGTTGCGGCGGTTCTCGGCGGCCTGCGGATAGCGCACCGGATTGTAGTTGCTCGGCGCCTTGGGCAGTCCGGCAAGGAACGCCGCCTCGCCGAGGGTCAGTTCGTCGAGCGGCTTGTCGAAATAGGTCAGGGCCGCCGCGGCCACGCCATAGGAGCCCGCGCCGAGATAAATCTCGTTCAGGTACAGTTCGAGGATGTGGTCTTTCGACAGCGATTCGTCGATTCGGATCGCCAGCAGGATTTCCTTGACCTTGCGCGCCACCGACAGCTGGTTCGTCAACAGCATGTTCTTGGCGACCTGCTGGGTGATCGTCGAGGCGCCGATTGGCCGCCGCCGGTCGTGCCAGCGGCCGAGATCGAGGATTGCCGCGCGCACGATCGACAGCGGGTCGATGCCGTGATGGCTGTAGAAATTCTTGTCCTCGGCCGACAGGAACGCGTCGATGACCAGCTTCGGGATCGCCGAAACCGGCACGAAGACGCGGCGCTCGGTGGCGTATTCGGCCAGCAGCCGCCCGTCGCCGGCATGGACATGCGTCGTGATCGGCGGCTCGTAGCGTGCGAGCGTCTGATAATCCGGCAGGTCGCGGCCGAAATACCAGATGGTCAGGCCGACGAAGACGCCGCCGGCGATCGCCAGCAGAACCGAGCAAACAAACAGAAATCGAACGAGGCGGACGAGCTTGGCCATCGAGCGCGGCGGTGCGGGCTCCCATCGCGCGGGAAACCGGCTGGAGCCAGGCCCCGCGCGGCGCTTCTTATGCGCCAATGCCTATGGTATTCCAAGGCCGTTTTGGTTGAGTCTACCCGGCCTTTACCACCTCTTCAGCGGTAGCGGCCTATTCTTCGCCCGCCATCGGCGGATGAAATCATTGTGATACCGGACATTCCCCGGTAAATTACGCGGTGCGAATTCCGCCGGCCGGGCACCGACGCCCGGCGGCGCGGCGACGTACCCCGCGATCTAGGCAATTGCCTTGCCGCTGCGACGGGTCGCCGCGCTGGGCGACGCAATCGGATGAACAAGAAGCCGGGCGCGGTTACCCAAATGCGACGCCAGACCAAACAATCCGCGACGCAATGAACTCGACCGCCCTCCGCAACGCTGCACACAGGCGCGCACCGCCGACCGCGTTAGCCGCGATCGCCCTGGCGCGACCGGGAGTTTTGGCTGAATGGCAAGACGTATGCTTATCGATGCCGCCCACCCCGAGGAGACTCGGGTCGTGGTGCTCAGCGGCAGTCGCCTCGACGAATTCGATTTCGAATCGTCGACGAAAAAACAGGTAAAGGGAAATATCTATCTCGCCAAGGTCACCCGCGTAGAGCCGTCGCTGCAAGCGGCGTTTGTGGATTACGGCGGCAATCGCCACGGGTTTCTTGCCTTTGACGAGATTCATCCCGACTATTACCGTATTCCGGTCGGCGATCGCTCGGAATTCGCGCCGCCATCGGTGCCCCCAGCCGCGGGCCAGGGCGGCAGCGACGGCAACGAGCCCGATGACGGTCGCGACACCGCCGACCCGTTGGAGCCGGCGCCCGAAACCGCCTTGACCGGGCCGGCGCTGGGGCTTGGTTTCGCGGTCGGGACGCGGGACGAGGCCGGGTTCGAGGACGATGCTGCCGACGAAGGCGGTGCCGCTGCCGAGGGCGAGGCCCACGGCGATCGCGGCGCGCCGGAGAGCGAGGGCGAGAGCGAGAGCGAGCCGCCCGCGCCGCTGCTGGCCATCTCCGACGATTCCGGGTCGTCGGCGCTTGCAGCCTCGGACGACCAGCTGATCCTGGCAGAGCCGGTTCCGGTCGGGCCGGCGGCCGAGGAGGGCGCGGCAGAATCGGAAACCATCGAGACGCTGGGCGGCGACGAGATCGAGGAGGCCGAGGCCGAGCGGCCGCGCGCCCGCCCGTCGCGCCACTACAAGATCCAGGAGGTCATCAAGCGCCGGCAGATCATGCTGGTGCAGGTCGTCAAGGAGGAGCGCGGCAACAAGGGCGCGGCGCTGACCACCTATCTGTCGCTTGCCGGGCGCTACTGCGTATTGATGCCGAACACCGGGCGCGGCGGCGGCGTGTCGCGCAAGATCACCAGCATGGGCGACCGGCGCCGGCTCAAGGATATCCTCGAAGATCTCGATATTCCCGCCGGCATGGGGGTCATCGTCCGCACCGCCGGAGCCGAGCGTTCAAAGGCCGAGATCAAGCGCGATTACGAATACCTGCTGCGGCTGTGGACCGAGATTCGCGAACTGACGCTGCAATCGAGCGCGCCGGCGCTGATCTATGAAGAAGGCAACCTGATCAAGCGCTCGATCCGCGACCTCTATGCCCGCGATATCGACGAGGTTCAGGTCGAAGGCGAGGAGGGCTATCGCACCGCCAAGGCCTTCATGCGCATGCTGATGCCCAGCCATGCCAAGCGGGTGCGGCCGTATCGCGACGAGCGGGTGGGGCTGTTTCACCACTATCAGGTCGAAAGCCAGATCGACGCGATCCACTCGCCGGTGGTGCAATTGCGCTCGGGCGGCTACGTCGTCATCAATCAGGCCGAGGCGCTGGTCGCGATCGACGTCAATTCTGGGCGGGCGACGCGCGAGCGCAACATCGAAGAGACCGCGCTGCGCACCAACCTCGAAGCGGCCGAGGAAATCGCCCGGCAATTGCGCCTGCGCGACCTCGCCGGACTGATCGTCATCGACTTCATCGACATGGAGGAGCATCGCAACAACGGTGCAGTCGAGCGCCGGCTCAAGGAGGCGCTGAAGAACGACCGCGCCCGCATCCAGGTCGGCCGCATCAGCCCGTTCGGCCTCCTCGAAATGTCGCGCCAGCGGCTGCGGCCGTCGCTTGCCGAGGCCTCGACCCAGCCGTGCCCGCATTGCGCCGGAACGGGCCTCATCCGCTCCACCGAATCGACCGCGCTTTATGTGCTGCGCTCGATCGAGGAGGAGGGCATGCGCCAGCGCGCGGCGGAGATCTGCATCTACGTGCCGACCGCGGTAGCGCTCTATTTGCTCAACCAGAAGCGCGAATCGCTGGCTCAGATCGAGGCGCGCTACGGCATCCGCATCCTCGTCGATCGCGACGATGCGCTGGTCCCGCCGAATTTCCGGCTCGAACGGGTGCGCCTGCTCGCCGCCGGCGAAGTCCGGGCGCCGCGCTTGGTGCAAAGCGTACCGGTCGAAAGCGAAGACGAGGAGGAGGAAGCGGAAGCGGAAGCGGAAGCGGGCGAGATCGAGTTGGCCCAGGCCGAACCCGTCGCCCACGCGCAGCCGTCGGCTGAGACGCCGGCACACGGCGAGGACGAACGCGGCCGGCGCCGACGGCGGCGCCGGCGGCGGCGGTCGGATGACGGCGAGGAGCGCCGC
>JASHNY010000047.1 GCA_030041385.1 Alphaproteobacteria bacterium | reverse complement strand
CGGCGCTGATCTCGTGCACGCCGGGCGGTCTCGCCGGGTTGCCGCCGGGGGTCGCCGCGCTGGTCGCCAGCGACCCGACCGGCTGGCGCCCGGTCGCGGTGTGGCCTTATCCCCCGGACATGACGCGCCAGCGCTGGCAATACATCCTGTCGTGGCAGCCCTTATGCCGGAAGCCGTGACGGGCGGGCTCAGCGCGCCGCGCAGCCGGGGCCGTGCACGATCGCGGCGAGGCGAAAGCTCGGCGCCGCCGCGACCGGGGCGAGGCACGGATCGGCCGGCAGCGGGAACGGGCGCGGGCCGAGGAACACGATGTCGTCGTAGCGCATCAGCGCGGGCAGCGCGCGGGTGCGCGCCGCGGCGTCGGCATCGATGAAGGCAAGCCACCACAGCGTCGAGCTTTCGGCATCGGCCAGCGCCGCAAAGGGGGGCTTCACGGCCAGCGGCTGCTGCCCCGGATAGGCGAACAGCGTCGGCACAAAGGCCTCGCGCCGCGCCACAGCGAGGGTCGGCAGGTGGAGTTGCGGGACCGCCCGCACATTGACCGTGCCGGCGGGATAGGCGACCGCCAGCTTCGCCCCGACCGGCAGGTGGTCGAGCACGGCGAGGTCCGCGGCATAGGTCCGATCGGCCTGGCGCCACACGCTCTCGACCACCCCGATGCGCACCGCGAACAGCATCGCGGCGGCCGCGGCCAGCGCGATGGCCTCGCGCCTTGCCAGGCTCGGCGCCGATGCGGCGATCAACAGCAGGAACAGGGCGAGCGGCAGGCGATGGTCGACGCCGCTGCCGGAAAACAGCCGGCTCGGCAGCGCGAGATAGGCGACAAGGACCAGCGCCAGGGCGCCCAGGAGGCGCGGCGCCGGATGGAGGCGGCCGCTCGCCGCGAGCACGCCGATCGCGCCTGCCAACAGCAGAAAGCAGAAGATGTCGAACGGTCGGTTGTAATTGTCGAAGACGCTGAACAGCAGGTCGGCCTTGCGCGCGAAATCGCCATCGCCGATCCCGCCGGCGGCGCGCGGCGCCCACCAGGCGAAAAAGATCGCGCCGGGAATCGCGAACTGCCCGGCGATCAAGGCCAGCCGCCGGGCCAGGTTGCGCCAGTCATTGCGCCGGAATTCGCGCCAGGCCGGCCCGGCCTCGACCCCGACGATCGTCAGCCCGTAGAGGCCGAACGCCTCGATGTGGCTGAAAAAGCAGGCGAGCGCGGCGAGGCTTGCGGCGGCGAGGCGCAGCCACGCGCGGCGCTGCTCGAGCCCCAGCCACAGGGCGAGGCTGCACAGCGCGACCCCCACCCCGAACAGGTAATTGATAAATCCCCACAGCAGGATGCGGTTGTAGAGAAACAGGAACGCCAATAGCGGCCACCTCCGCCAGCGTCCCGTGACGACGCGGTTGAGCCACACCGTGCCGCCCGCGATCAGCGCAAAGACCAGCACCAGAAACACCTTGCCGGCCAGCATCAGCGGCATCAGCCGGGCCAGCGGCGGGATGATCAGGTCGGCGGCGAGGTTGGGCAGCGGCGCCCAGCGCACGGCGTAATAGGCGTTGCCGCCTTCGCCGATCAGGTGCATGCGTGCCAGGTGGTTCGGGTAATCGACCAGCGGCGGCAACACGGTCGAGAACACCGGCCCACAGGCGATCGCCAGCAGGATCGCGAAGGCCGCGACGACCCGACCGAACTCCCGCGGCACCGGCGCTAGCCCTCGCCGCCTTCCTTGGCGCGGGCGCGCGGCCCCATGAAGGCGGTGACGACGCCATGCAGGGTGCGCAATTCCTGCTCGGTCGGGTGTGCGCGCTGAAACAGGTTGCGCAGGTTGCGGACCATGCTCGGGCGCTTGTCGGGGTGGCGGATAAAGCCGCTGTTCAGCAATTCCTCTTCGAAATGGTCGAAGAAACGGAACAATTCGGCCTTGTTCGCCGGCCGGCTGGCCCCGGTATGCTGCGTCTCGGGCGCGCTCTCGTCGTCGGCGGCAAACCACTCGTAGCCGACGATCAATACCGCCTGGGCCAGGTTCAGCGACGAGAAGGC
Source organism: Alphaproteobacteria bacterium (assembly GCA_030041385.1). Classification (GTDB taxonomy): domain Bacteria; phylum Pseudomonadota; class Alphaproteobacteria; order ATCC43930; family CGMCC-115725; genus DATARH01. The sequence goes on along the minus strand of JASHNY010000047.1, from coordinate 5,712 downwards.
GGGGTTGAGCGGCACGGTCAATACCGTGTCGGCGAGCGCGATGTCGTCGTTGACGAGACCGGTACGCTCCGGCCCGAACAACACGCCGCAGCTTTCGCCGGCGGCGAGGAAGCCGCGCATCTCGGCAGCGGCGCGGTGCGCCGTGACGATGCGGTTGACCATGTAGCGGTCGCGCGCGGTCGAGGCGTAGACATGGGCAAGGTCGGCGACCGCGGCGCGGACGTTGGGATAGAGCCGGGCGCGGTCGAGCACGCTGTCGGCGCCGCTTGCCGCCGCCACCGCCTTGTCGTTGGGCCAGCCGTCGCGCGGCGCGACGAGGCGCAGATCGTCGAGCCCGCAATTCAGCATCGCCCGCGCCGCGGTGCCGATATTCTCGCCGAGTTGCGGGTTGACGAGGATGACCGCCGGTCCGCCGGTCACCGCCGCGCGGCTATGATCGGTCCCGGCCATCAGTGCCCATTGCCGTCATTGGGCGGCCGCCAGGCCGAGCCCGGAACCCGTGCACACCGGCGTCGCCGATGCCGCTCGGCCGCATTCCAGGCCATCCGGCGCGGTCCGTGTTCTTGGGTTCCGGGCTCCCTCGCTGCGCTCGGTCCCCGGAATGACGATGGGGATAAGGGTTGGCCATCGCTATTGCTCGAAGCATTTTTTCGGAGTCATTCCGGGGCGACCGCCAGGCCGAGCCCGGAACCCATGCACACCGGCGTCGCCGATGTCGCTCGGCTGCGTTCAGGCCGTCCGGCGCGGTCCGTGTTCTTGGGTTCCGGGCTCCCGCGCTGCGCTCGGTCCCCGGAATGACGACGGGTATGAGGGTCGGCCATCGCTATTGCTCGAAGCATTTTTTCGGAGTCATTCCGGGGCGGTCGCCAGGCCGAGCCCGGAACCCATGCACACCGGCGTCGCCGATGTCGCTCGGCCGCGTTCCAGGCCATCCCGCGCGGTCCGTGTTCTTGGGTTCCGGGCTCCCGCGCTGCGCTCGGTCCCCGGAATGACGACGGGTATGAGGGTCGGACAACGTACGATCAACCACGCCGCCATTCGGTCGTGCCGTCCGGCTTGTCTTCGAGAATGATGCCCTCGGCCGCCAGTTCGGCGCGGATGCGGTCGGCATCGGCGAAACGCCGTTCCTTGCGGGCGAGCGCACGCTCGGCGAGGCGCTCTTTGACCTTCGCGCTGATCTCCGCCTCACCCTGATGAAGCCAATCGAGCGGATGCGAGCCCAGCAGGCCTAGAATATTGCCGCCCACAGACAGCGCCTTTTGCAGCGGAAACCGATCGGCGTCGTTGCGGAAGACCGTGTCGGCAATCTCGTGCAGCCTGGTGATCGCCTGCGGCGTATTGAGGTCGTCCTTCAGCGCTTCGACGACTTTCGCTTCCTCCGTCCCTGAAGCTTCCGACTCGACCGCAAACAGCGACAATGCCCGATACCAGCGGTCCAGCGTTTGTCTTGCCTCGCGCAATTTCTGTTCGGTCCAATCGAGCGGGTCGCGATAGTGCGAGGAAAGCAGGGCGAGGCGCACGACCTCGCCCGGCCAGTGCTGCAATACGTCATGGGCGGTGACGAAATTGCCGAGCGATTTCGACATCTTGGTCGAGTCGACCGAGAGGAAGCCGTTATGTACCCAGAAATTCACGAACCTCTCGCCGCCATGGGCGCATTCGCTTTGCGCGACCTCGTTTTCGTGGTGGGGGAAAATCAGGTCGATGCCGCCGCCGTGGATGTCGAAATGCGGCCCGAGATGCGCCTCGCTCATCGCCGAGCATTCGATGTGCCAGCCCGGCCGGCCGCGTCCCCACGGGCTCGGCCAGCCCGGCTGGTCGGGGCTCGACGGTTTCCACAATACGAAATCGCCGGGGTCTCGCTTGTACGGTGCCACCTCGACGCGCGCGCCGGCGATCATCTCCTGCCGGCTGCGGCGCGACAGCCTGCCGTATTCCGGGTACGAGCCGACCGCGAACAGCACGTGGCCCTCGGCCGCATAGGCGTGGCCGCCGGCGATCAGCCGCTCGATCATCGCGATCATCTGCGGGATGTACCCGGTGGCGCGGGGCTCAACATCGGGCGGCAAATTGCCGAGCGCAGCCATGTCGTCGTGAAAGATCGCGGCGGTGCGTTGCGTCAATGCCTCGATCTTCTCGCCATTGGTGCGCGCCGCCTCGATGATCTTGTCGTCGACATCGGTGATATTGCGCACGTATTTGACGTGGGCGGCACCGTATTCGTGGCGCAACACGCGGTACAAGAGGTCGAACACAACGACCGCGCGGGCATTGCCGATATGGGCGAAATCGTAGACCGTCGGCCCGCACACATACATGCGCACGTTGGCGGGATCGATCGGGGCGAATGGCTCCTTGCGCCGGGTCAGCGAGTTGTAAAGTTGCAGCGCCATGATGGCGGCGAGGGGTAGCAGATTGCGCGCCGGCGGTCCACGGCGGCGCTAGGTCCTATGCCGGGTCATTCCGGCGACCGCGCGCCGCGCGGCAACCCGGAAACCAGGAACGCACGTCTTGCCAAACGGGCCGGAGCCGGTGTTCTTGAGTTCCGGGTTCGGCCTCGGCCGCCCCGCAACGACGAGCGGATGTCGCAGCGGCATGACCCAGGCCATCGCGGGGGCAGAGCGGCAGACCGGCGCGGCGAGGCTTCTGGTCTCGCGCCGGTTCGGGCCGCTGTTCTGGACGCAGTTCCTCTCGGCGTTCAACGACAACGCGCTGAAGAACGCGCTCGTGCTGCTGATCGCCTACCGCCCGGACATCGCCGGCAACTGGTCGCCCGGCATCGTCATTCCGCTCGCCGGCGGGCTGTTCATCGTGCCGTTCTTCCTGTGCTCGGCGACGGCCGGGATGCTGGCCGACACGATGGACAAGGCGCGGCTCATTCGCCTCATCAAGCTCACCGAGATCGGGGTGATGCTGGCCGCGGCGGCCGGGGTGATGCTCGGCCATGCCGGGTGGCTCCTGGCCTTGTTGTGCGTGATGGGGGTCGAGGCGGCGTTTTTCGGCCCGCTCAAATACGCCATCCTGCCCGACCTGCTCGCGCCCGGCGAATTGCTGCTGGGCAACGCGCTGGTCGAGGGCGGCACGTTTCTCGCGATCCTGCTCGGCACCGTCGCCGGCATGCTGATCGCCGGCAATCACGGCGCGGGCGTGGTCGCGGTGCTGATCGTTGCCGTGGCGCTGGCCGCATGGGGTGCCAGCCGCCACATCCGGCCGATCCCGCCCGCCGCCGAAGGGCGGCCCGATTGGAACCTCGTCGCCGCGACGGCGCGGCTGGTACGCGAATCGGCGCGGGTGAAGGTGACGTTCCGCTCGATGCTCGGGATTTCTTGGTTCTGGCTGGTCGGCGCGATGTACCTGTCGCAATTCCCGAGCTATGCGCGTTTCGTGCTTGGCGCGAAGGAGGGGGTCGTCACCCTGTTCCTGACGATCTTTTCGGTCGGCATCGCCGCCGGCTCGCTGCTGTGCAACCGCATTCTCGGCGGCCGGGTCAGCCCGCGCACCGTGCCGTGGGGCGCGCTGGGGATCGGCTTGTTCTCGATCGATCTGTGGGCGGCGAGTCCGGCAATGCCCAGCTCGGCTGCGGCGACGCAACTCGCCTCGGTGGCCGTGTTTGTGGCGAATCCGGCGAGCTGGCGCATCATCATCGACCTGTTCGGGATCGCGCTCGCCGGCGGCATCTTCATCGTGCCGCTCTATGCGCTGTTGCAGGTGGCGAGCGACGAGCGGGTGCGGGCGCAAACCATCGCCGCCAACAACGTCGTCAACGCCGCGGCAATGGTGGTCGCCGCGCTGGCGACGATGGCGCTGGTCGCGGCCGGGGTCAGCGTGCCAGGCTTGTTCCTGCTGGCCGGGATCGCGACGCTCGGCGTCGCGGCTGTGTTCTGGCGCCTCGGCCCCGGCCTCGCCGCGGCAACGATAATGGCTGAAGGAGACCGCTCATGAGCCCAGTCCCCGACCCGATGGCCGCCTTCCGTCTCGACGGCAAGATCGCGGTGGTCACCGGCGGCGCCCGCGGGATCGGCCGCGCCGCCGCCGAGACCCTGGCCGGCGCCGGTGCGACGATGGCGATCCTCGACCGCGACGGGGCGGCGGCGGAGACGACGGCGCGGGCAATCGGCGGCGGCGCCTCGTCGCATGAGGCCGACGTTACCAACGAAGGTTCTATCGAGGCCGCGTTTGCCGCGATCGTTGCACGCCACGGCGGGGTCGACATTCTGGTCAACAATGCCGGGATCGGGCGGCGCCACGCCGCGATCGATCATCCGCTTGCCGACTGGGACGCCGTCGTCGCGGTCAACCTGACCGGGGTGTTTCTGTGCTCACGCGCCGCGGCACGCTCGATGCTGCAGCGCGGCGGCGGCGCGATCGTCAACCTCGCCTCGATCATGGGGTTTTCCGGCGGCGCGCTCTACCCCAACGTGTCGTATCAGGCAACCAAGGGCGCGGTCGTCAACATGACCCGCGCGCTCGCGGTTGAATGGGCCAAAAGCGGCATCCGGGTCAACGCGGTGGCGCCGACCTGGGTGCGCACCGATCTGACCCAGGCCGTGTTGGCGCGGCCGGGCGCCTTGCAGAAGATCGAGGAACTGACCCCTATGGGCCGGCTTGCGACGACCGCGGAGATCGCCTACGCGATCCTCTATCTGGCGAGCCCCGCCGCGGCGATGGTGACCGGCCACACTCTGCCCGTGGACGGCGGGTTTTTGGCGGTTTAGCCACCGCGCTACTCCTCGGCCTTGATCGCGTCGGCGCCTTCGATGCGCTGGGCAAGGGCGGCGGCGAGGAAGCGGTCGATGTCGCCGTCAAGCACGGCGGCGGTGTTGCCGGTTTCGACGCCGGTGCGCAGGTCCTTGACCAACTGGTACGGCTGCAGCACGTAAGAGCGGATCTGGTGGCCCCAGCCGATATCGGTCTTGGCCGCGTTCATCGCATCGACCTTGGCCTCCCGCTTTTGCAGTTCGAGCTCGTAGAGCCGTGCGCGCAGCATCGAGAAGGCCGAGGCGCGATTCTGGTGCTGCGAGCGCTCGCTCTGGCACTGCACCACGATGCCGGTCGGCAGGTGGGTGATGCGGATCGCGCTGTCGGTCTTGTTGACGTGCTGCCCGCCGGCGCCGGAGGCACGGTAGGTATCGATGCGCAAATCCTTGTCGTTGATGGCGACCTCGATCTTCTCGTCGATGACCGGATAGACCCAGGCCGAGGCGAAGCTGGTGTGCCGCCGCGCATTCGCGTCGAACGGCGAGATGCGCACCAGGCGATGCACCCCGCTTTCGGTCTTGAGCCAGCCATAGGCGTCGAGCCCGCTGATCCTGACCGTTGCGGACTTAATCCCGGCGCCGTCGCCGGCACTTTCTTCGAGCCATTCGACCTTGTAGCCGTGCGCCTCGGCCCAGCGCACATACATGCGCAGCAGCATCTCGGCCCAATCCTGCGCCTCGGTGCCGCCGGCGCCGGCATGGGCCTCGAGGTAGCAGTCGTTGCCATCGGCTTCGCCCGACAGCAGGCTCTCGGTCTCGCGCTTCTGCGCCTCGGCGTGCAGTTTCTCGAGCGTTGCCTCGGCTTCTGCGACGATCTCGCGGTCGGCTTCGGCCTCGCCGAGGGCGATCAGTTCGAGCGCGTCATCGACCTCGCGCTCGATGCGGCGATAGCCGCCGATGGCCCGGTCGAGCCGGGTACGCTCGCGCAATACCGCCTGCGCCGTCGCCGGATCGT
>JASHNY010000146.1 GCA_030041385.1 Alphaproteobacteria bacterium | reverse complement strand
CGCATGCGGCTCGGCGTGTCGCCGAAAGTGGTCGGAGCGGAGAGATTCGAACTCTCGACCCTCAGCACCCCATGCTGATGCGCTACCAGGCTGCGCTACGCTCCGACCGGGCCGCTTCTGGCGAGGCCTGGGATCATACCGGCCCCGGACCGGCGGCGCAACGCGGCTCGCCGGGATGGCGCCTCAGTTTGAAATGTCCGGTCATTCCGCGACCGGCGCAGCCGGAGCCCGGAACCCATGAACGCCATCGTCCGCACCATCTCGCAATAAGCCGCGCCGCCCGTGTACCTGGGTTCCGGGCTCGGCGCTGCGGGCCGCCCCGGAATGACGGTGCGGGGTGCTACCGCAACTAGACAGGGTCCTACGGCACAATGAGGGCACGCCGCTCGCCCCCAGCCTGACCGGTCATTCCGCGGCCGGCGTAGCCGGAGTGACGCCCCGCCGATCAGCGGTCTGAGTCCGAATTTTCAAAATGGAACACGGCCCGCCAGGGGGCCGCGTCTCGCGTTGCAATGTTCGGTCATTCCGGGGCCGGCGCAGCCGGAACCCGGAACCCATGAACACCATCGTCCGCACCATCTCGCAACAAGCCGCGCCGCCGGTGTGCCTGGGTTCCGGGCTCGGCCCTACAGGCCGCCCCGGAACCCGGCGACGATCAGGCGGCGTGGAGCAGTTCGAGATACTCCTCGTAGACCGTCATGTTCTTGCCGAACGAGATCGCCGCGGCCTGGGCGCCGCAGACGAGGTGCATCCAACGCCAGGGATCGCGGGTCGCATGGAATTCCTCGATGACCGCGTTGTGGTGCTTGAACGCGTGCATCTCGGTGAAATTGTCGTGGCACACGATCTCGGCGAGGCAGGCGATAAAGGCTTGCGGGTCATAGCCGCACTGCACGTATTGCTGCGCCAGGTTCACCGTCTCCTTGACCTCAGGCACCGCCCGCATCAGCCCGAGATTGGCGACCTTCGACCAATCGGTCGGCGGCTGGTGATAGACGCTGTAGGTGATCGCCTCCAGCAATTCCTGCTGCGACCGCGGCGGCAGCGCGGCCACCGCTTCCGGATCGGGCTGCGGCGCCGGCTCCATGCGGAACTGGGTCGAACGCACCTCCGGCCCGGTGTGCCACAGGAACAGCAGCAGCAATTTGTTGCGCAGGCTGAGCCCGTCGAGCCGCAGCAGATAGCGCCGCAAATTCGCGCTGGTGTGCAGGTGCACATCCATCGGGTTGCCGGTCAGCGAGCGCAGGAACAGGCCGGCCGCCCCGATCGACAGGGCTTCGCCCGCGCCCTCGAGCGACAGCCCCTTTGCCAGGGCGCTCGCGATCATCATCGGGATGCCGGGATACTCGTCGATCCGGCCGATGGCTTCGCCGAGCTTGCCGATCGCGGCGGTTTCGTCGTCGCCGGTGCGCTGGCGCAAGACGCGGTTGAGCAACTGGTGCTTCTCGATCAGCGCGTCGATCTCCGGGATCGGCGGCGCCGCCGGATAGCGCGCCGTGTAGCGCACCGCCGGCCGCATCAATGTCGGGAAATACGCCTTGTCGAGCACGCCGGTGTCGAATGCCCGCCAGGTGAAGGCCGGGAAGATGAAGTAGTGGTCGTCGAGCACGTTTTTGGGGATGGCGACGCTCATCAGCAGGTCGAAGGCCTCGATCGCCGGGACGTTCTGCCACAGCCACTGGAAGATGTGGTCGGCGTTGTTGCTCTCGCCGCGGCTGCACGCCATCAGGAAGGCCGCCTTGGCCGCCTCGAACCCGTCGAACTGCGTCGGGGCAAAGTCGAGGAGCTGATAGGGGCCCATCGCCGGGTGGTTGATGTGCTTGTTCGACAGGGCGACGTGCTGGAGCACCGGCACGAAACGCTGCTCGCCTTCGAGGCGTTCGATCAGCTTGGTGATCGCATAGAGGCCGGCCATCGGATGCAGCGGGCCGCCGTGGTGGCCCGGCGGCAGGTCGGAAGAGCGCGTCACCGCCAGCACCGAGGCCGTCAGCATGGTCTGCGTCGGCACCCCGGCGCGCAGTTTTTCCAAGGTCTTGTCGAGGATCTGGTCCGGCGGCGTCTCTTCGATGAACTGGACCAGCGGCTCGATCGCGTCGGGAAACTCGACTCGCTTCGGCATCGGCATCGCGAACTCCTCCGGACGAGAGACGGACAGCTCTATTGCGATCTTTTCACGATCGTCATGCGCGGGGGCCGGCGTGTCAACGGCCGAACGCCTCCGCAATCCGCGCATCTGCTACGCGCTGCGCGCCGGCGGCGGCTCAAGAGGCGCGGCGGCCCGCGATCAGCCGATCGAGCAGGACGCGGATTTCGAGCAGTTCGCGCCGCGCCTCTTCGAGTGCGGCCTTGGCTACCGGTTGCGGCTCAGGTGCTGGCGATGGCGGCAACGGCACCGGCTTCGGCCGCGTTTCGCGCGCCGGCGGCTCGGGTACCGGCTCGAACATGAACAGGCTTGCTTCTTCCGGCTCGGGCGGCGCATGCGGGGCATCGAGCGCGAGCCCGCCCTCGCGCAGCAGCTTCTGTACCCCGCGGATCGTGTAGCCGTCCTGGTAGAGACATTGCCGGATGCGGCGCAACAGCACGACATCCTCGGGCCGGTAGTAGCGCCGTCCGCCGCCGCGTTTCAGCGGCTTCAGCTGCGGAAACTTCGACTCCCAGAAACGCAGCACATGCGCGGGCAGATCCAGCTCCTCGGCCACCTCGCCAATAGTGCGGAACGCCGAGGCGCGCTTGTTGGCGCGCCGGCCCGCCGCGGCGTCCTGTGCCTCGCTCACCTCGGCGCGTTACGGCTTGGGCGAGCCGGTGCGACCGGCGGCTCCCGGCCGCGCCAGGGCGTGGTTGATCTGGTCCTTGAGTGCATGCGAGGCGCGAAAGACGAGCACCCGGCGCGGGCTGATCGGCACTTCCTGACCGGTTTTCGGGTTGCGCCCGACGCGCTGGCCCTTCTGACGCACCGCAAAGCTCCCGAACGACGAGATTTTGACCATCTCGCCTCGCGCAAGCGCACCGGAGATTTCCGCGATCACCGATTCGACCAGCTCGGCCGACTCGTTTCGCGACAAACCGACCTCTTGATAGACCGCTTCGGTGAGCTGAGCGCGGGTAACCGTCTGACCGGCCATGTCGCCCTCCCCTGCCTGTGGCTCGAAGGTTAGACCGGCAGCAAAATGCCGTCAAATTCCAAAGTGTTGCCGCCCAAGATTTAAGCTGCGCGACGCGCTTACCAGCGCACCAGGGCAGCGCCCCAGCTCAGCCCGCCGCCGAGCGCCTCCAACAATACGAGGTCGCCGGGAACGATGCGCCCGTCGCCGGCCGCCTCGGCGAGAGCCAGCGGGATCGACGCCGCCGAGGTGTTGGCGTGCCGCGCGATCGTGCTGACGATCCGCTCCGGCGGCAGGCCGAGCCGTTTGCCGATCGCGTCGATGATGCGGCTGTTGGCCTGGTGCGGCACCAGCCAGTCCAGATCGGCGGCGCCATAGCCGTTGGCGGCGAGCACCTCGTCGACGACCTCGGCCAGATGCTGCACCGCCTGGCGGAAGACCTCGCGGCCCTCCATTCTGAGAAAGCCGGCGGTGCCGGTCGAGGACGGGCCGCCATCGACATAGAGGATGTCGTGCTGCCGACCGTCCGAATGCAGCCGGGTCGCAAGCACGCCGCGGTCGCCGGCGCCGGCATCGGGAGCCGCGTTGAGCACGAGCGCGCCGGCACCGTCGCCGAACAGGACGCAGGTGCCGCGATCCTGCCAATCGAGAATGCGCGAAAATGTCTCGGCGCCGATCACCAGGGCGGTGCGCGCCTGGCCGAGGCGGAGCGCGTTGTCGGCGACCGCGAGCGCGAAGATGAAGCCCGAGCATACCGCCTGGACATCGAAGGCGGCGCCGCGGGTCATGCCGAGCCGCGCCTGCACCTTGGTGGCGGTCGCCGGAAAGGTATGGTCCGGGGTCGCCGTCGCCAGCACGATCAGGTCGAGATCGCTGCCGCTCATGCCGGCATCGTCGAGCGCACGCCGCGCCGCCGCGACGGCGAGGTCCGAGGTCAATTCGCCCGGCGCCGCGATCCGGCGCTCGCCGATGCCGGTGCGCTGCCGGATCCATTCGTCCGACGTATCAAGCCGGGCGGCAAGGTCGTCGTTGGTCATCACCCGCAGGGGCAGATAGGCCCCACAACCGGCAACCAGGGAGCGAAAGCCCATCCGCGGACGGCTTACAGCGCGGCCGAAGACGCCGTCGATTGAGGCGTCGGCTGCGCGTCGTTGAGGCGCTGCAATTCGCCCCGAATCTTGTCGAGAAAGCCGTTTCGCTTCATGTCGACGGCGACGCCGATGGCGTTGGCAAAGCCGAATGCATCGGCCGCCCCATGGCTCTTCACCGCGATCCCACGCAGGCCCAGGAACATTGCGCCATTGTAGCGGCGCGGGTCGGTGCGGGTACGCAATTTTGTCAGCGCGCCGCGCGCGAAGAGATAGCCGATCCGCGCCATCAGCGAGGCACTGAACGCGGCGCGCAGCGATTCGCTGAACATCTTGACCGCGCCTTCCGCGGTCTTCAGCGCGACATTGCCGGTGAACCCATCGGTTACCACGACATCGACCGTTCCGGCGGTAATGTCGTCGCCTTCGACAAACCCGTGAAAGCGGATCGGCGTCATGCCGCCGCGCAAGCGGGCGGCGGCGCCGCGCACCGCGTCGTTGCCCTTCAGGTCCTCCGACCCGACGTTCAACAGACCGACCGTCGGCTCGACCCGCCCCAGCACGGTGCGCGCGAACACATCGCCGAGCAAGGCGAACTGCACCAGGTTTTCGGCGTCGCACTCGATGTTGGCGCCGAGGTCGAGCATCACGCTTTCGCCGCGGCGGGTCGGGAAATAGGTCGCCATCGCAGGCCGGTCGATGCCGGGCAACGTCTTCAGCACGAACTTGGCGATCGCCATCAGCGCCCCGGTATTGCCGGCCGATACGACACCGTCGGCCCGGCCGTCGGCGACCGCGTCGATCGCCAGACGCATGCTCGATTGGCGGCTCGCACGCAGCGCCTGCGACGGCTTGTCGTCGGGCAGCACCATCTCGCTCGTATGATGGACCGAGGCCGTCGTGGACAGCCGCGGCAGCCGGGCAAGCAGCGGCCCGATGCGGCTCTGCTCGCCGAAAATCAGAAACTGCACGCCGGGGTAGCGCTCAAGCGCAAACTCCGCCCCGCGCAGGACCATTTCCGGAGCATGGTCGCCGCCCATGGCGTCGAGCGCGATTCTGATGCTGTCGGTCGCCATCCCACCGCTCCGCGCCGTTGCGCACGAGTCAGGAAGGCTGGGCTGGCGGCGGAATCACCTCGCGGCCATCATAGTAACCGCATGACGCGCACAGGTGGTGCGGCCGCTTCAGCTCGCCGCAGTTCGGGCATTCGGCATAGGCGGCGCCGCGCAACGCATGGTGCGACCGCCGCATGTTGCGGCGCGACGGGGAGACTTTTTTCTTCGGAACGGCCATCTGAGACTCGTGAAACTGCGCCGCGGAACGCCGCTACTTAGCGAAAAACCCCGACCGCGGCAACAACGATGGCGCCGCGCCCCCGGCGCCTGCAGGCCTGATCATCGCGGCACCGGCGGCTTGGCAAGACGCCCCAGCACCGCGAACGGCCCGTCCTCGGCGGGAGTTTCGCCGTCTTCGATCTGCACCCCCTCGAGCCGCGGGAACGGCGGCAGCGCCAGCGAAAATTCCTGGGCGACGGCCTCGCCGATATCGATCGCATCGCCCGCCAGCGGCTCGAACGCCGGCTCGTCGGCGTCCAAGTCGATCGTTTCGGGTTCAGCCTCGGGCGGGCCGTAGCGCAGCGTGAATTCGGCGGCGACAGTGCCGGGAACGGGGTCCAGCGAGACCACGCATTCCTGCGTGAACGCGGCCTCGAAAGCGGCGTGCAACAGCACCGTCTCGTCGGGCCGGCGTTCGAGGGTGACCGTCGCCGTCAGCCGCTCGAGCGCGATCAGCCCGCAGCGCCTCGCGAGCGCGGCGCATTCTTCGGGGGTCGCCGCGATCGCCTGGTGAAACGGCACCGGCCCGAGCCGCGCCAGCGCGACCGGGCGCGAGAATTCCGGCCGCGGCCCGGTCACGAATCTCCTTCCGCCGCGGCCGCATCGGGCGCCGCAGGCAGCGGCGGCGGACCGAAATCGATTCGTCCCGCCAGCAGCTCCGTCCCGCCCTGTCGGCGCAGCCGCGCCGCCTCGTCGCGCAGATAGGCGGCCATCGCCGCGATCTGGCGCGGCGTCGCCGCGACGGTGCCGAACAGGTTGCGGGCGAGCGCCGCGTTCAGCACCGAATCGCCGCCATCGAGCCCCTGCTCATAGGCGCGGATGCGGCCGTAAAACGCCTTCGCCATCTGCTTGATCTCGCGGCCGACGCTCAGGTCGCCCGTGCCCAGTTCGCGCAGCGAGCGGTCGAAATCGGCGAACATTGCGTCGAAAAAGCGCTGCCCCAGCGCCGCGCCGCGCGGCTGCTCCGATTTCAGCCGATGCAGGTAGAGAAAGGCGTGGAGGCAGATCAGTTCGAACCTGCCGTCGAGCGTGTCGGGCACGCCGCCTTCGGTGAAAAATACCGGCCGGCGCGCCTGTTCGACGACCCGGCTGTAGGCCAGATCGGCGGCGTCACGATCCGGATTGCGTCGGAATAGCGCCATTATCGCCAGTTTCAACCGTTGCTGGAACCGTTGACAGCGGTTCCAGCGCGACTAAAGTCCCGCTGCAACATGGGCGCCGCCCACCGGGGTTTCAACGCAGGCAAGTCGTTCCATCCCATGTTCCGCAACATTCCGGGTGTGAAGACCGTATCGGCGCTGATTGCGCTTACCGCAGCGACGGCGCTCGGCGCCTGCGTGCCCACCATCAGCGACCGCGGCGACCTGCCCGGCCGCGACCACCTTGCCGAGATCCATCCCGGCAGCACCACCAAGACCCAGGTGGAGAAGATCCTCGGCACCCCGTCGAGCATCAGCGTATTCGACGACAATGCCTGGTATTACGTCAGCCGCAAGACCAAGCAGATCGCCTTTTTCCAGCCCAAGGTGCTGGACCAGGACGTCTATGTCGTAGACTTCAACAACAGCGGCGTGGTCACCCATGTCGGGCACCTGACCGAAGCCAACGCGGAAAGCGTCGAGCCCGCCCCGGGCGCGACCCCGGCGCCCGGCCGCAAGCTGACGTTCCTCGAACAGATCATTGGCAATATCGGCCGTTTCAACGGCGGCACCGGCGAGGCGCCCGAGAGCACGGGGCGCAACGGGGCGCGGCCCAACGGGCCGGTCCCCAACGCCTCGCCGGGCGAACCGACGCCCCAGGACTAGCCGCGCGCGCCGGATCGGCCTGAAGCCGGCCCGCAGCCCTCAGTGCGCGCCCCAGGCGGCGAGCACGGCGAGCAGCAGCAGCGCCACGATGTTGGTGATCTTGATCATCGGGTTGACGGCGGGCCCGGCGGTGTCCTTGTAGGGGTCGCCGACGGTATCGCCGGTCACCGCCGCCTTGTGCGCGTCGGAACCCTTGCCGCCGTGGTGCCCCTCCTCGATGTACTTCTTCGCATTATCCCAGGCGCCGCCGCCCGAGGTCATCGAGATCGCGACAAACAGCCCGGTCACGATCGTCCCCAGCAGCATCGCGCCCAGCGCGCTGAAACCCTCGGCGCGGCCGGCGACCAGCGAGACGACGATGTAGAGCAGGATCGGCGCTACCACCGGCAACAGCGACGGCACGATCATCTCGCGGATCGCCGCCCGGGTCAGCAGATCGACGGCCAGCCCGTAATCGGGCTTGGCGGTGCCCTGCATGATGCCGGCGATCTCGCGGAACTGGCGCCGCACCTCGACGACGATCGAGCCGGCCGCCCGCCCGACCGCAGTCATGCCGAGCGCGCCGAACAGGTAGGGCAACAGCCCGCCGATGAACAGCCCGATCACGACAAACGGGTCCTGCAAGACGAAATGCACGTCGAGGCTCGGAAAGTAGTGCCGGATGTCCTCGGTATAGGCGGCGAACAGCACGACCGAGGCGAGGCCGGCGGAGCCGATCGCATAGCCCTTGGTCACCGCCTTGGTCGTGTTGCCGACCGCATCGAGCGCATCGGTGGTGCGGCGAACCTCGGCCGGCAGGTCGGCCATCTCGGCGATGCCGCCGGCATTGTCGGTGACCGGGCCGTAGGCGTCGATGGCGATGATCATGCCCGCGAGAGCCAGCATCGTCGTCGCCGCAACGGCGATGCCGAACAGCCCGGCAAACAGGAACGACAGCACGATGCCGATGCAGATCACGATCACCGGCAGGGCGGTCGCCTCCATCGAGATCGCCAGACCCTGGATCACGTTGGTGCCGTCGCCGGTGGTCGAGCTTTGGGCGATGCTGCGCACCGGCCGGTAGTCGCTCGCCGTGTAGTATTCGGTGATCCAGACGATGCAGCCGGTGACCCCGAGGCCGACCAGCGCGCACAGCCACAGCCGGAAGCCATTGACCGCGGCGCCGCTCGCCGTCGGCAGCAGCTGCCACGCGCCGACGAGGTAATAGATCACGATCCCGATCGCGACGATCGACAGGATGCCGGTGGTGATGAGCCCTTTGTAGAGCGCCTTCATGATCGCGTTGTCGGCGCCGATGCGCACGAAAAACGTGCCGATCACCGAGGTGAGGATGCAGACCGCGCCGATCACCAGCGGCAGAGCCAGCATCTTGTCGAGCAATGGCTGGGCGAAAAACACGTCCGCGAGCAGCATCGTTGCGACGATGGTCACGACGTAGGTCTCGAACAAATCCGCCGCCATGCCGGCGCAATCGCCGACATTGTCGCCGACATTGTCGGCGATGACCGCGGGGTTGCGCGGGTCGTCCTCGGGAATGCCGGCCTCGATCTTGCCGACGATGTCGGCGCCGACATCGGCGCCCTTGGTGAAGATGCCGCCGCCGAGGCGGGCGAAGATCGAGATCAGCGAGGCGCCGAAACTCAACCCCAGCATCGCCTCCAGAACCTGCCGCATCGCCTCGGCCGGCATCGTCGCCCGCAGGATGCAATAATAAATCCCGACCGCGAGGATGCCGAGCCCGACCACCAGCATGCCGGTGACGGCGCCGGCCCTGAACGCGACGGCAAGGCCGGCGCGCAACCCGCTGCGCGAGGCCTGCGCCGTGCGCACGTTGGCCCGCACCGAGACGTTCATGCCGACATACCCGGCGGTCGCCGACAATACCGAGCCGACCAGGTAGCCGATTGCGACGCGCAGCCCGAGCGTGATGCCCAGGATAATCAGGATGACGACGCCGACCACGGCAATCGCGCGGTATTGGCGGTTAAGGTAGGCGCTGGCGCCGACCTGGACCGCGCCGGAAATCTCCTGCATCCGCGCCGAACCGGCATTGGCGGCCAGCACGCTGCGGCTCGTCGCGATGCCATAGATCAGGGCCAGCGCACCACAGGCAAAGACCAGATAAAATGCCGCGGACATCGACGAATATCCCCCAGTCAGCCGACAAAAAACCCGCCCGCAAGCGGGGCAGGTCAGGGCGGGCGAACCATGCCAGAAGACCAACAAACAGGCAACCGCACCGTCGCCGCTGCAACCGGCGTCGGCAAACGCCTGGTCCCGGCGCGAATCGGAATCGGCATCGCGCATAGGAATCGAGCCGCCGGCGGCGTCGATGACGGCGTCTGAAATGCGGTTTCCGGCATGGCTTTGAGTCGCGTCCCTGGTGAAAATTGGCTTCCGCGCCTCTCCCCGGCTGTTGCCGTGGGCATCCCGGAAGGGCCGAACATTTCAAGCCGGGACTCTACCTGCCCTTGCCGTCGCCTGGCCCCCTCCCTATGATCCCCGGCTCATGCGCGACCATGTCTTTCGCCACCGGCATCTGCTCGGCATCGAGGGGTTGACGGCGGACGATATCGGCCACGTGCTCGACCTCGCCGACGGCTATGTCGAATTGAGCCGCCAGCCCGAGAAGAAGTGCTCGACGCTGCACGGCCGCACGCTGATCAACTGCTTTTTCGAGAATTCGACGCGCACCCGCACCTCGTTCGAGGTCGCCGGCAAGCGGCTCGGCGCCGACGTCATCAACATGGCCGTTGCGGTCAGCTCGATGAAGAAGGGCGAGACCCTGATCGACACGGCGATGACCCTCAACGCGATGCGGCCCGACGTATTGGTCGTGCGCCACCCCGAATCGGGCGCTGTTCAGCTGTTGTCGGAAAAGGTCGATTGCGCCGTCATCAACGCCGGCGACGGCGGCCACGAGCACCCCACCCAGGCCCTGCTCGACGCGCTCACGATCCGCCGCCGCAAGGGGCGGCTCGGCGGGCTCACCGTCGCGATCTGCGGCGACGTGCTGCACAGCCGGGTGGCGCGCTCGAACATCGCGCTGCTGAACGCGGTCGGCGCCCGGGTGCGGGTGGTAGCGCCGCGCACCCTGCTGCCGGCCGCGGTCGAGCGGCTCGGCGTCGCCGTGTTCCACGACATGGCGGCGGGGCTCAAGGATGTCGACATCGTGATGATGCTGCGCCTGCAATTGGAGCGGATGCACGGCTCGTTCGTGCCGTCGACGCGCGAGTATTTCCATTTCTTCGGGCTCGACTACGACAAGCTCAAACTGGCCAAGCCCGATGCCTTGATCATGCATCCGGGGCCGATGAACCGCGGCGTCGAGATCGGCAGCGAGGTCGCCGACGACATCGACCGCAGCCTGGTTCGCCAGCAAGTCGAGATGGGGGTCGCGGTGCGCATGGCCTGTCTCGAAATTCTCGGCCGCGGCCCCGCTGCCAGCAACGGGCCGCCGCTCAAATGAGCGGGCGGCGGCAGCTGTTTCGCGGCGCGCGCCTGATCGACCCCGACAGCGGTCTCGACGGCCTGGGCGATCTCATCGTCGAGGGCGACCGCATCGCCGCGCTCGGCCCCGGCATCGCCGCCGAGGCCGCCGGCGGCGAGGTCGAGATCATCGATTGCGCCGGATTGTGCCTGGCGCCCGGCCTCGTCGACATGCGCGTGCAATTGCGCGAGCCCGGCGCCGAGCACATGGAATCGATCGAGAGCAGCGGCCGTGCCGCCGCCGCCGGCGGGGTCACGACGATGGCCGCGCTGCCCAACACGACGCCGCCGGTGGACGACGTGTCGGTGGTCGAGTTCATCGCCCGCCGCGCGCGCGAGGTGCGGCTGGCCAAGGTCCACACCTATGCCGCGGCGACCAAGGGGCTCGGGGGGCGCGAACTGACCGAGATCGGCCTGCTCGCGGCAGCGGGCGCGGTCGGCTTTACCGACGGCGTCAAGGCGATCGCCGACGCGCTGATCATGCGCCGGGTGCTGGCCTATGCGCGCAGCTTCGACCAGCTGGTGATCCAGCATCCGGAGGAGCCGAGCCTGGGTGGCGCCGGCGAGGTTACCGAAGGCGAGACCGCGACCCGGCTCGGCCTTGCCGGCATCCCGGCGGCGGCCGAGGCGATCATGGTCGAGCGCGACCTGCGCCTCGTCCAGCTGACCGGCGCGCGCTACCACGCCGCCCACCTCTCGACCGCGGAGGGCGTTGCCGCGATCCGCCGCGCCAAGGCGGCGGGGTTGCCGGTCACCTGCGACACCGCCCCGCCCTATTTCGCGCTGAACGAGACCGCGATCGGCGACTACCGCACCTTTGCCAAATTGTCGCCGCCGCTGCGCGAAGAGGCTGACCGGCAGGCCGTCGTCGACGGGCTCGCCGACGGCACGATCGACGCCATCGCCAGCGATCACGCGCCGTGGGACCAGGATTCGAAGCGGCTGCCGTTCAGCTCGGCGACCTGCGGGATCGTCGGCCTGGAGACGCTGCTGCCGCTGGCCCTCGACCTCCATCATGGCGGCCGGCTCTCGCTGATCGACGTGTTGCGGCGCCTGACCGTCGCCCCCGCGCGCATCCTCGGGCTCGATGTCGGCCGCTTGAAGCGGGGCGCGCTGGCCGATCTCGTGCTGTTCGATCCCGACCTCGGGTGGCGCATCGACACCGACGCCTTCCGCTCGAAATCGAAAAACGCCCCGTTCGACGGGCGCTCGGTGAAAGGGCAGATCGTCCGCACCATCGTCGACGGCCGCACGATCTTCCAGCGCGAGCGACAGAGGTCCTCGCAATGACAAGGGGTAACGTCATTGCGAGCGAAACGAAGCAATCCCGTTGCCCAGCGCTGGACGCGAGCGGGCGATGGGCACCATGACCGGCATGATCCTCGCCGCCGTGATCGGCTACCTGCTCGGCTCGATCCCGTGGGGGCTGTTGCTGACGCGGGTGAGCGGCCATGGCGACATCCGCCACATCGGCTCCGGCAATATCGGCGCCACCAACGTCTTGCGCACCGGCAGCAAGGGGCTGGCGGCGGCGACCCTGGCGCTCGACCTCGCGAAGGGGATCGCTGCCGTGCTGATCGGCCGGTTCTGGGGACCGGACGCGATGCTGGCCGCCGCGGTCGCCGTCGTCATCGGCCACATGTTTCCGGTCTGGCTCGCCTTTCACGGCGGCAAGGGGGTCGCCACCGCGCTCGGGGTCCTCATCGTGCTGGCCTGGCCGCTGGCGCTCGTCGCGATGGCGTTGTGGCTGATCATCGCGATCGTGTTCCGCTATTCGTCGCTGGCCGCGCTGGTGGCGGCCGTGGCGACCGCGGTGATCGCCGGCGTCGCCCTCGACCCGGACCGCGCGCTCGTCGTGGCGGCGATCGCGATCCTGGTCATCGTCCGCCACCGCGAGAACATCCGCCGCCTGCTGAGCGGCACCGAGAGCCGGATCTCCCTGTCAAAGGGCTGATTCATCGCGGATTGGTTGAACGGTTTACCGAGTCCTCGTCCTACCGTTATATTCCGCGCGCCCCGGAAACGGGCGAATAACGGTGATGGCCGCAGGATCGGAGGCAGCCCTGGCCGGACGCGCGCTCGAACCGCAGGAACGCCTCGACTGGCTGCGCCTGTGCCGAACCGAAACCGTCGGTCCGGTAACCTTCTACGCATTGCTGCGACGGTTCGGCTCGGCCGGCGAGGCGCTGGCACAGCTTCCCCGCCTGGGCCGGCGGGTAGACGGCGGGCGCCCGGTCGCGGCGACGGCGCGCGCGGCCGCCGAGCGCGAGCTGACCGCGCTGGAGCGGCTCGGCGCCCGGATGGTGTGCTGGGGCGAGCCGGACTACCCGGCCAATCTGGCCGCGGTCGAGGATGCGCCGCCGGTCCTCACCGTGCTGGGCGACGACGACCTGTTGCGCCGGCCGATGGTCGCGGTGGTCGGCGCCCGCAACGCCTCCGCCAACGGCCGCCGGCTCGCGCACGATCTTGCCGGCGGGCTCGGCGGCGCCGGGATCGTGGTGATTTCCGGGCTCGCCCGCGGCATCGACGCGGCCGGGCATGCCGGGGCGCTCGACACCGGCTCGGTCGCCGTCGTCGCCGGCGGGGTCGATATCGTCTATCCCGAGGAAAACCGCGGCCTCTACCGGGCATTGGCGGAGCGCGGCGCGATCGTCGCCGAGTTGCCGCCGGGGACCGAGCCGCAGGCGCGCCACTTCCCGCGCCGCAATCGCATCATCTCCGGCATGGCGCTGGGGGTTGTCGTGGTCGAAGCGGCGGCGCGGTCGGGCTCGCTGATCACCGCCCGGTTTGCGCTCGAACAGGGCCGCGAGGTGTTTGCCGTGCCGGGGTCGCCGCTCGACCCACGCTGCCGCGGCACCAACGATCTGCTGCGCAACGGCGCCACTTTGACCGAGACCGCCGCCGACATCGTCGCCCAGCTCGGCCCGCTGGTGCGCGGTGCATCGCCCCTGCCGCCGACGCCGAGACGCGCCCCGCCGCTGCCGCTCACCCCCGTCGCGGCCGCGCCGCCACCCGCCTCGGCCGCCGGCGACGGCGACCTCGATCTCGTCGTCGAGCATCTGGGGCCGAGCCCGGTGGCGGTTGACGAACTGGTGCGGCAATGCCAATTGTCAGCCGCCGCGGTTGCCACCCTGCTACTCGAACTGGAACTCGCCGGCCGCATTGAGCGTCACCCCGGCAATCTGGTTTCGCTGCGCTGAGCGATCGTTTGCATTTTCGTGTTTTGGTTCGGTCATGAACGTCGTCATCGTCGAGTCGCCAGCCAAGGCGAAGACCATCAACAAATATCTGGGCCGCGACTACAAGGTCGTGGCCAGCTATGGCCATGTCCGCGACCTGCCGGCCAAGGACGGATCGGTGCGACCCGACGCCGATTTCGACATGTCGTGGGAGGTCGACGGCCAGTCGGAAAAGCACGTGAAGTCCATCGCCGAGGCGGTGCGCGGCGCCGACCGGCTGTTTCTCGCCACCGACCCCGACCGCGAGGGCGAGGCGATTTCATGGCATGTGCGCGAGGTCCTGCTCGCCCGCCGGGCGCTGAAAAAGGGCATCGACGTCAAGCGGGTGGTGTTTAACGAGGTGACGCGCAGCGCCGTCGTCGAGGCGTTCCGCAAGCCCCGCGACATCGACATCGAACTGGTCGAGGCCTATCTCGCCCGCCGCGCGCTCGATTACCTGGTCGGGTTCACCCTGTCGCCGGTGCTGTGGCGGAAACTGCCGGGCAGCCGCTCGGCCGGGCGGGTGCAGTCGGTGGCGCTGCGGCTGGTCTGCGAGCGCGAGGCCGAGATCGAGGCGTTCCGCCCGCGCGAATACTGGACCGTCGAGGTCGAGTTCGCGACCGCCGCCGGCGAGCGCTTCACCGCGCAGCTTTCCGACCTCGACGGCAAGCGGCTCGACCGCTTCGCGCTCGACAGCGAGGCGAAGGCGAAGAACGCGGTCGCCGCGATCCTCGGCGCCGGCCAATTCACCGTCGCCGGGATCGAGCGCCGCCAGGTCCGGCGCCACCCGTTTCCGCCGTTCACGACCTCGACCCTGCAGCAGGAGGCCTCGCGCAAGCTCGGCTTCGGCGCCAGCCGGACGATGCGCATCGCCCAGCGGCTCTACGAAGGTGTCGACCTCGCCGGCGATACCGTGGGCCTGATCACCTATATGCGCACCGACGGCGTCGCCATGGCCGGCGAGGCGATTGCCGCGGCGCGAGCGCTGATCGGCGACGAATTCGGCGCCCGCTACCTGCCGGGGTCGCCGCGCGTCTACCGCAGCCCGGCCAAGAACGCACAGGAGGCGCACGAGGCGATCCGCCCGACCGACATGGCGCGCAAGCCCGCCGATGTCGCACGCTATCTCGACGCCGATCAGCGCCGGCTTTACGAATTGATCTGGAAGCGCGCGGTCGCCAGCCAGATGGAATCGGCATTGCTCGACCAGGTGTCGGTCGATATCGCCGATGCCAGCGGCAAGATCCGCCTGCGCGCCACCGGCTCGACCCTCGTCTTCGACGGCTTTCTCAAGCTCTATCAGGAAGACCGCGACGACACGCCCGCCGAGGACGATGCCGAAGGCAAGCGGCTGCCGGCGATGCAGCCGAAGGAGCGGCTGGAGCGCGGCGCGGTCACCCCCTCGCAGCATTTCACCCAGCCGCCGCCGCGCTATACCGAGGCGAGCCTGGTCAAAAAGCTCGAAGAGCTTGGCATCGGCCGCCCCTCGACTTATGCCGCGATCCTGCAGGTGTTGCAGGACCGCGATTACGTCGCGCTCGACAAGCGGCGCTTTGTCCCGCAGGACCGCGGGCGCCTCGTCACCGCCTTTCTGACCAGCTTTTTCGAGCGCTACGTCGAATACAATTTCACCGCCGAGCTCGAAAACCAGCTCGACGACATCTCCGGCGGGCGGATCGACTGGAAGGAGGTATTGCGCAATTTCTGGCGCGATTTCTCGGATGCGATCGACGGTACCAAGGAGCTGACCGTCAAGCAGGTTTTGAACGCGCTCGACGATGGGCTCGGCCGGCACTTCTTTCCCGATGACGGCTCCGGGCGCGACCCGCGGGCCTGCCCGGTATGCGGCGACGGCCGCCTCGCCTTGAAACTCGGCCGGTTCGGCGCCTTCATCGGCTGCTCGAACTACCCGAATTGCCGTTATACCCGCGCCTTCGGGGTCGAAACCGACGCCCAGCCCGGTGTTGCCGACGCCGCGCTCGGCACCGATCCGGCGAGCGGACAGCCGATCACCCTGAAGAAAGGCCCATACGGCCACTACCTGCAGCTCGGCAATGGCGAGAACGGCGACAAGCCCAAGCGGGTGGCCCTGCCGAAGGGCGCGAACCCGGCCGATGTCACGCTCGATACGGCGCTGCGCCTCTTGGCGTTGCCGCGCGAGATCGGCCGCCACCCCGATACCGGCGAGCCGATCGTTGCCGGGATCGGCCGCTTCGGCGCCTATCTGAAGCACGGCAATGCCTTCACCTCGCTCGGCGCCGACGACGACGTGCTGTCGATCGGGCTCAACCGCGCCGTGACCGTCCTGGCAGAGGCGAAGGGCGGGCAGCGCCGCGGCCCGCAATTATTGCGCGAGCTCGGGCCGCATCCCGATGGCGGCACGGTCGCGCTGTATCGCGGCCGCTATGGCCCTTATGCCGGGCATGACGGCACGATCGCCTCGTTGCCGAAGACGGCCGACCCGGATTCGTTCTCGCTGGAGGAGGCGGTCGCCCTGCTTGCCGCCAAGGGCAAGAAAAGCGGTGCCCGCCGACCGGCCTCGACGCGCAAGGCCGCGAGCGCCGCATCGGCGACGCGCAGAAAGGCTGCCAAGCCCGCCCGTCGCACCCCGGCGGCGGCGCGCAGCGCCGCGGCTGCCGCACCGGCCACGACCAAGGCGGCCGCCAAGTCGAAGCGCCCAGCCAAGGCGCCGGCGCGCAAGAAGCGCCCGGCTTCGCGCGGCACATCGGCCTGAACCGGCGGCGCATTCCCGGGCCGCAGGCCCGGTGGCGACGGCGCGGCAGCGATAGCGACGCCGAGACCCGATCGCGACCGGGTGCAGCAACGGACCGCATCGTCGGCGTGTTTCGCCGCGGGCGGGACGGCGGCACGGTGATTTCGGCCGATCGCCGCGACCGCCGCGATTTTCGCATCGCGGCGCGCGAGGCAGAAGGCATCGCCGACGGCGATATGGTCGTCGTGGTCGAGACCGCCGCCCGCCGCTTCGGCCCGCCGCAGGCGCGGATCGTCGAGCGGATCGGGCCGGCCGAGGGGCCCGGCGCCTTCAGCCTGCTGACCATCGCCGCGTTCGAGATCCCGGACCGCTTTCCGTCGGCCGCCCTCGCCGAGGCGGCAGCGGCGCCGACGGCGGAGGCGGCAGGGCGGCGCGACCTGCGCGATCTGGCGCTGGTGACGATCGACGGTGCCGACGCGCGCGATTTCGACGATGCGGTATGGGCCGAGCCCGATCCCGATGCCGGCAATCCGGGAGGTTGGCACATCATCGTCGCGATCGCCGACGTCGCCTGGTACGTCCGGCCCGGCGGGGCGCTCGACGGCGAGGCGGAGCGGCGCGGCAATTCGGTCTACTTCCCCGACCGGGTCGTGCCGATGCTGCCCGAGGCGCTGTCGAACGGGCTGTGCTCGCTGGTGCCGGGCGAGGATCGCGCCTGCCTGATCGCGGAGTTGTGGATCGACGCCGACGGCCGCAAGCGGCGGCACCGGTTCGAGCGCGCGGTGATGCGGTCGGCGGCGCGGCTGACCTACGAGGGAGTGCAGGCGGCGCGGGACGGCGCCGCTCCGGCAGCGCTGCCATCCGCTCGGCTCGCCGCATTGTACGGCGCCTTTGCCGCGCTCGACCGCGCGCGAGCGGCGCGCGGCGCGCTGGCGCTCGACCTCGTCGAGCATCGCGTCGTCCTCGATGCGGCGCGGCAGCCGGTCGCGATCCTGCCGCAGCCTCGCCTCGACAGCCATCGGCTGATCGAGGAATTCATGATCCTCGCCAATATCGCCGCCGCCGAGGAATTGGAGGCGCGGCGCCGCGCGTGCGTCTACCGCGTCCACGACCTGCCCGATGCGGAAAAGGTCGCCGCATTGGGCGACTTTATCGCCGAGCTCGGCCAGCCCGGGCTCGCCTTGCCGAAAGGCGAGCGGCTGCGGCCGGAATTGTTCAACCGCGTCTTGGCCCGCGCGGCAAGCCTGCCGGAGGCAGCGCTCGTCAACGAGCTGGTGTTGCGCGCCCAGGCGCAGGCCGCGTACAGCCCGCGCAACATCGGTCATTTCGGCCTGGCATTGCCGCGCTACGCGCATTTCACCTCGCCGATCCGGCGTTACGCCGACCTGCTCGTGCACCGCGCCCTGCTCGGAGAGATGCACCTGCCGCCAGCGGAGCTGGAGGCCACCGCCCTGCACATCTCCGCGACCGAGCGGCGGGCGGTTGCCGCCGAGCGCGCCGCGCTCGACCGCTATCGCGCCGCCCTGCTCGGCAATGCCCTGGGCAGCCTGTTCGAGGCCCGCATCACCGGGGTCGCCCGGTTCGGCCTGTTCGTGACCTTGCCCGAGACCGGCGCCGACGGGCTGGTGCCGATTTCGAGCCTGCCCGGCGACGATTACCGCCACGACCCGCGCCGGCACCGCCTGGTCGGCCGGCATTCGCGGCGCGTCTTCGCGCTCGGCGATGCGGTGACGGCGCGATTGGTGAGGGCCGACCCGACCGGCGGCCGGCTCTTGTTTCAGTATGAAGAGGGCGGCTCGGCCCCGCCGCGCCCGGCGGCGCGCCGCCGCCCGGCGCCGCGACGATAACCCTCGCCCACCACCGTTGATCGCGCCCCGCGGGCAATCTACTGTGCGCCCGAAGATCGAATGGCGTGGTCGCGGCCGCAGCCCAATCGCCGGCAAGGCGGGCTGCCGGATCGTCGCCGCCGACAGGGGGGAAGCGGAGGTTGCCGATCCATCCACGCCCGAGCTTCGCGGCACGCCCGGCGCGGATCGCCGCCGCGCTGTGCCTCCTCGCCGTCGTGGCCGCCTGCAATCGCCCGCCGTCGCCGACCGCCGACGAGACCACGCAGCTTTTCGCGCGTGCTTTGGGCGAGATCGACAAGCTTTATGTGCAACCGGTATCCGGCCAGACCCTGGTCGTCGCCGGCCTCGCCCACCTGTCGGCGATCGACCCTCAACTGCGTGCCGCACCCGGCCCCGGAATGGGCAGCGACGCGACGTTGACGCTTGCCTACGAGGGCCGGGTCATCGGCTCGATCCTGATGCCGCACGGTTCCGACCCCGAGGGCTTGGGCCGGCTGGTGTCGTGGGCGATCGCCACCGACCGCAGCGTCTCGCCGACACTCGCGAAGACCCCCGAGGATGTCATCGATCACGCGGTCTTCAACGGCATCACCGGCGCGCTCGACCGCTTTTCGCGCTATTCGCCGCCGGAGCTCGCGCAGGAACTGCGCGCCGCACGCAACGGGTATGGCGGCATCGGCATCACCCTCGATACCAGCAACGACGAGTTTCGCATCACCGCTCTGCTGCCCGACGCTCCGGCCGAGCGCGCCGGCATCCGCGCCGGTGACCGGCTGGTTGCGATCAACGGCATTCTCACCGCAAAGCATTCCCGCGCCTGGGTTATCGAACACCTCCGCGGACCGGTCGACAGTCCGATCGCGGTGGCCGTCGCCCGGTCGGAGCCGGAGCACACGATCACATTCGATTTTCGCCGCGCCTACCTGATCCGGCCGACCGTCACCGTCGTCCATGACGGCCATATCGTCATCTTTCATATCGCCAGCTTCAACCAGAGCACGACCGAGCGCATCGCCGAGGCCCTGACCAAGGCGCGAGCCCCCGCCGACCGCATCGACGGCGTGGTCCTCGATCTGCGCGGCGACCCGGGCGGGCTGCTGGAACAGGCCGTCAGCCTGGCCGATCTGTTCGTCGACCATGGCCCGATCATCGCCACGATCGGGCGCAACCCGGCGAGCCACCAGTATTTCGCCGCCTCCGGCCACAGCATCGCGCCGCGCGTGCCGATCGTGGTGCTGATCAACGGCGGCTCCGCTTCCGCCTCGGAGATCGTCGCCGCCGCGCTGCAGGATACCGGCCGCGCTATCGTGATCGGCAGCTCGTCCTACGGCAAGGGCACGGTGCAGACCGTGATCCGCCTGCCCAATGACGGCGAGTTGACGTTGACCTGGGCATGGCTGATCACGCCGTCGGGTTACCTGCTCCAATCGCACGGCGTCGTGCCGACGCTGTGCACCAGCGGCAGCGACGGCGCCGCCGCGACGCTCCCTGTCGCCTTGCAAAGCGTGCGGCAATTGTCGGCGCGGCCGGACCGTGCGCGCGCCTCGCTCGACGAGGCGGGATGGCAGGCGTTGCGGCGGGCGTGCCCGCCGCGGCACACGAGCCCTCCGGTCGACCTGGCGCTCGCGGAAAAGCTGCTCTCCGACACGGCGCTTTACGATACGGCCCTGCTGGCATTGCCGCCGGCAAGCCACCTGGTCGGCAGCGTCCCGGGCCTGCCGAACGAGCCTTTCTTGACAGGGCTCGGCCCCGCGCTATTTTCAGGTTCGCACTGACATCGAGCCGCGCGAGACCCGACGATGGCCAAGACGAGCACCGTGTTGATCAAACTGGTAAGCAGCGCCGATACCGGCTTTTTCTACGTGACCAAAAAGAACCCGCGCACCAAGACGAACAAGCTCGAATTGAAGAAATACGACCCGGTCGCGCGCAAGCACGTCGTGTTCAAGGAAGCCAAGATCAAATAGGCCGCCGCGACGCCGGCGGTCCGGCTCGCCCCCGACTCAGGAGGCGATCGCGACCGGCATGCGCGGCACCGGCGCGGGCACTACAGACCCCGATTGCGAGACGACGCGGTTGCGGCCGCTGTTCTTGGCGGCATAGAGAGCGTCGTCGGCGCTTTTCAGCAAATCTTCGACCGGGCCGCCGCCCTCGGCCGCGACCGCGACGCCGACGCTGATCGTCACCGGGATTTTCTGCCCGCTCGCGTGCAGGGCGAAAGGCTCGCCCGCGACCGCAAGGCGCAGCCGCTCGGCGACCACGACGGCGGCGGCAAGATTGGTTTCGGGCATCACGACAAGGAATTCCTCGCCGCCGAGCCGCGCCACCAGGTCAACGCTGCGCACGCCGCGCAGCGCGCGAGCCGCGAGTTGGCGCAGCACCTCGTCGCCGGCCGGGTGCCCGTGGCAATCGTTGACGCTCTTGAAATGGTCGATGTCGATCATCATCACGGCGGTGCTGCCGGCGCCGGGGCCGGGCCGTGCTGCCAATTCCCCGAGATGGGCGAGGACGTAGCGGCGGTTGTACAGCCCGGTCAGCTCGTCGGTCAGCGCCAGCGACAGGCTGCGGCGATAATTGGCGCGCAGCCGCTCCTGCAGGCGCTTGCGCCGGATCTGGGTGCGGGCGCGGGCGAGCAGTTCGTTGCGATCGACCGGCCGGATCAGATAATCGTTGGCGCCGAGATCGAGCCCTTTGGCGAGCTGGGGCAGCTCGCCTTCGTTGGCCAGCAGCAGGATCGGCAGCTGGCGAAACGCCTCGGTTGCACGCCACTGCGAGACGAGCCGCAAGGGGTCGCCGTCGGGCATCGACAGGCTGGCGATGACCAGCTCGATATCGTGGTTGAGCTGGGCGACGGCGTCGGCGCAGCTGTCCGCCCGCACCACCGCCGCGGCAACGGGCGCCAGCGTGTCGGCGATCCGCGAGGCGGCAAAGCCCCGCTCCTCGAGCAGCAGGATGCGCGCCGCCCCGGCATCGTCGACCGGCCCGTCGTCGCCCTCGCGCGCTCCGAAGCGGCCGCAGATTTCCTCGCGCAGGCGCAGCTCCTCCATCATCCGCTTCAGGCGCACCAGCGAGCGCACGCGCGCGAACAGCGCGATGTCGTTGACCGGCTTGGTCAGGAAATCGTCGGCGCCGACCTCGAGCCCGCGCAAGCGGTCGGCAACATCGGACAGCGCCGTCACCATGACCACCGGAATGTCGGTGGTGCGGGGATTGGCCTTCAGCCGGCGGCAGACCTCGAACCCGTCCATCCGCGGCATCATCACGTCGAGCAGGATGATGTCGGGCGGGTCGGTCTCGGCGAGCTCCAGGGCGCTCGCCCCGTTGAAGGCCGAAATGACCTCGAAATACTCGCTCGCCATCTTGGCTTCGAGCAGTTTGACGTTGAGTTCGACGTCGTCGACGACGAGCACGCGAGCGGTCATGGCAATGCGGCCGGTTGGCGGTTAGAGGTGAATTGCCGGCTCACGACAGGAAGTGCTCAACCGTGCGCAGGAAGCCCATTACCGAAATCGGCTTGGCGATGTAGGCCTCGCAGCCACCCTCGCGGATCTTTTCCTCGTCGCCCTTCATCGCAAAGGCGGTCACGGCGATTACCGGAATGTCGCGCAGGTTTTCGTCTTCTTTGAGCCACTTGGTCACTTCGAGCCCGGAAATCTCGGGGAGCTGAATATCCATCAGGATCAGGTCGGGGCGGTGCTGGCGCGCGATCCGCAGCGCCTCGATGCCGTCCTTGGTGCGCAACGTGGCATAGCCATGCGCCTCGAGCAGATCGTTGAACAGCTTCATGTTGAGTTCGTTGTCTTCGACGATCAGCACCTTCTTGGCACCCGGTTGATAGGCGCTATCGCTCTGATCTATCGCTTGAACTGTCATCTAGCCGTTCCCCGCTAATTTGCTCGCAGTCGGCAGCCGGATGGGAACCCGACCTCAAGCCTTCTACCCCCGGGCGGCTTAAAAATTGGTAACCGGAACGTTGTCGCGGCGGTCGGCGAGTTTGCACAACCGGCTCGTTCGCGCCATCTATTGTGTCGGCGGACGCGATCCTGCGAAGGCAGGGAAATGGCTGGCGAATTTCGCATCGGCGTCGATCTCGGCGGCAGCAAGATCGAGGCCGCCCTGATCGACTGCGGCGGCGCGGTGCGCCAGCGCCGACGGGTCGCGACGCCGGCCGGCGATTACCCGGCGACGGTCGCCGCGCTTGTCGGGCTGGTCCGCGCGATCGAGCGTGAGGCCGGGGTTCGCGCCCCGGTTGGAGTCGGCATTCCGGGCACGATCGTCGCCCGCACGGGGCTGGTGAAAAACGCCAACTCGACCTGCCTGATCGGCCGTCCGCTCGCACGCGACGTTTCGGCGGCGCTCGACCGCCCGGTACGGTTTGCCAACGACGCCAACTGCTTTGCATTGTCGGAGGCGACCGATGGCGCCGCCGCCGGCTGCACGAGCGTGTTCGGCGTGATCCTGGGCACCGGGGTCGGCGGCGGCATCGTCATCGGCGGGACGCTTGTCACCGGCGTCAATTCGATCGCCGGCGAATGGGGGCACAACCCGCTGCCGTGGCCCGGGCCGGACGAGATTCCCGGCCCACCCTGCTATTGCGGCCGGGCCGGCTGCATCGAGACCTTCCTGTCCGGTCCCGGCCTTGCCGCCGATCATCGCCGCCATGGCGGCATGGCGCTGAGCGCGCCGGGCATCGTCGCTGCGGCCAAAGCCGGCGACGGTGCGGCGCAGGCCAGCCTCTCGCGCTACGCCGAGCGGCTGGCGCGCGCGCTCGCCGGCATCATCAACGTGCTCGACCCCGAGGCGATCGTGCTCGGCGGCGGCTTGTCGGCGATCGCCTCGCTTTACGACGAGGTGCCGCGCCTGTGGCGGCGCTTCGTCTTTTCCGACGAAGTGGCGACCCGCTTGCTGCCGCCGGCGCACGGCGATGCGAGCGGGGTGCGCGGCGCCGCCTGGCTGTGGCCGCCGGAGGCGCCGGCATGAGTGTGCTGTGCCGCGATTGCGGCGCCCTTGCCACCGCGACGGCGGTGCCGCAGCGCTGCGGCGAGTGCGCATCGCCGCGTCTCGTCGCGCATGACGAACTGGCCGAATTGAGCATCGCCCACATCGATTGCGACGCCTTCTATGCGACGATCGAAAAGCGCGACCGGCCCGAATTGGCCGGGCTTCCGGTCATCGTCGGCGGCGGCCGGCGCGGCGTGGTGCTGGCGTGCTGCTACATCGCCCGGCTTTACGGCGTCCATTCGGCGATGCCGATGTTCAAGGCGCTGGCGGCCTGCCCGCAGGCGGTGGTGATCCGGCCCGACATGGCCAAATACCGCGAGGTCGGCCGCGCCGTGCGGGCCGAGATGCAGCGGCTGACCCCGCTCGTCGAACCGCTGTCGATCGACGAAGCCTTCCTCGATCTCGGCGGTACCGCCCGGCTGCACGGCGCCGCCCCGGCGCAGCTTCTCGCCGCGCTCGCCCGCCGGGTCGAACATACGCTCGGCATCACCGCCTCGATCGGGCTCAGCTACAACAAGTTTCTCGCCAAGATCGCCTCCGACCTCGACAAGCCGCGCGGCTTCGCGGTGATCGGCCGCGCCGAGGCGGCACGGTTTCTCGCCGACAAGCCGGTCGGGCTGCTGTGGGGGGTCGGTGCCGCGATGCAGCGCCGTCTGGCCGCCGACGGCATCGCCGTGATCGGCCAGCTGCGCGCCGTCGACGAGCGCGAATTGGCCTTGCGCTACGGGCGAATCGGGCGGCGTCTGGCGCGGCTTGCCCGGGCCGAGGACGACCGCGCGGTCGAGCCGTTTTCGGCGACGCAGTCGATCTCGGCCGAAACCACCTTCGGCCGCGACGAAGCCGATGCCGAGGCGCTGCGGCGCGAGTTGTGGCCGCTGTGCGAGAAGGTGGCGGAGCGGCTGCGGCAGGCGGCGCTGGCGGCCGGGACCGTCAACCTCAAGCTCAAGACGGCCGATTTCCGCATCCGCACCCGTTCGCACCGGCTCGCCGACCCGACCCAGCTTGCCGACCACCTGTTCGAAACGGCGGCACGGCTGCTCGCCGGCGAAGCCGACGGCACCACCAAATTCCGCCTGATCGGCGTCGGCGCCGACCGGCTGGTCGAAGCCGAAGCCGCCGACCTGCCGACCCTGTTCGACCATGAGGCGGGCGGCCCGCGCCGGCTTGCCGCAGCAATTGAGGAGATCCGCGCCCGCCACGGCGATGCCGCCGTCCGCCGCGGCCGCGGGCTGCGCCCCGCGTCGTCCTGAGGCGAGGTCAGCAGCTGGGCTTCGGCAGCGCCTCGATGTGGTCGAGCGTCGCGCGGATCGAATAGTCGCCGTAATCGATCAGCATGTTCCGCGACACGCCGTTGTCGAGCAATACCATGCCGAGCTCGTAATCGGGCTCCTCGGCCTTGGGGTCGGCCGGAAAGAACGCCAGCCGCATGTGCCAGCCCGGCCGCTCAAGGATCGCGTTGCGCTTGGCGACCTCGATCGTCGGCGCGGCCCTGGGGCCGATCACGGCGGAAACCAGTACCGCGTTCTCGGTCGTGGCGCCGTCGAAGACGTGTCGCGCGATGAAATTGCGCCCGGCCTCGGCGTCGTTGATCAGCAGGATCGTGTGCGCGCTCGGAAACAGCGTGCCGGGCGGCAGCTGCAATGTCTGGGCCGTCGGTTTTTCGAACTGGGCGACACCGCCTTTGCCGGGGCCTTCGAGCACCGCTTCGCCGCGGATGTCTTCGTCGGGCTTGCCGTCGCGGGTCTCGCCCTGGTTGAAACGGTAGCGCAGCCCGTCTTTCGACTCCCAGGTCACGAAATTCGACAGGATCCGGACATCCTGCGAATCGGCATAGCCGATCGTCAGCTTGTAGCGCTGCTCGATCGTCCAACCGTCGCAGGTCTCGCCCCACTCATAGGCCATCTCGCCCTGTGCCGCGACGACCCCGGCATCGCTGCGCGACGAGGCCAGCGTCATCGAATAGAGCGCGCGGTGCGGCTGGATTTCGACCGCGCCGGCACTCGCGGCGGCCGCGAAGGCAGCGCAGGCCAAGGCGACGAGCGCGGCGCCCGCCCGCGGCAAGGACAGCGGACAAATTCGCACGGGCACACTCCTCAACGGTCTCGCGACGGGCCGCCGCCCGCCCTCCATGCCGTCCTTCTGCACCCCCGACAACAGGCGCGACGCGGCATCACGGCCGGGCGGCGCGCGACGGCGGCAGATCGAGCCTGATGTGCAATTCCCTGAGCCGCTCGGGCGACAACGGCGCCGGCGCCTGCATCAACAGGTCCTGCGCCTGCTGGTTCATCGGAAACGCGATGACCTCGCGCAGGTTCGCGCTGTCCGCCAACAGCCTGACGATGCGATCGATGCCGGGCGCCGAGCCGCCATGCGGCGGCGCGCCGTATTTGAAGGCGTTGAGCACGCCGCTGAACCGCGCCTCGACCTCCTCTTTCGAATACCCGGCGATCGCGAACGCCTTGTACATGATGTCGGGGCGGTGGTTACGGATCGCCCCCGACGACAATTCGATGCCGTTGCACACGATGTCGTACTGGAAGGCCTTGATCGTCAGCGGGTCCTCGTTTTCGAGCGCTTCGAGGCCGCCCTGCGGCATCGAAAACGGATTGTGGCTGAAGTCGATCTTGCCGGTTTCCTCGTTCAGCTCGTACATCGGAAAATCGGTGATCCAGCAGAACTCGAAGACGCCCTCGCGCACCAGGTTCAACTCGCGCCCGATCTTCAGCCGCGCCGCGCTGGCGAACGGCAGGAACGTCGCCGGCAGGCCGGCCACGAAGAACACCGCGTCGCCATCCCCGAGGTCGAGCGAGCGGCGCAATCCTTCGGTGCGCTCCGGGCCGATGCTGCGTGCCAGCGGGCCGGCGCCCTCGCCATTGCGGAAGAAGATATAGCCGAGGCCGGGCTGTCCTTCCTCCTGCGCCCAGCTGTTCATGCGGTCGCAAAAGGCGCGGTTGCCGCCGCCGGGCGCCGGGATCGCGCGCACGCGCACATTGGCGTCGGCCTCGATCATGCCGGCAAAGACCCTGAACCCGGACCCGCGGAAGGTCTCGGTCGCGTCGCTGATCTCGATCGGGTTGCGCAGGTCCGGCTTGTCGCTGGCGTAGCGAAGCATCGATTCGGCATAGGGGATGCGGCGAAATGGCGCCGGGCTCACCGTGCGGCCGGCGGCGAACTCCTCGAAGACGCCGTAAAGCACCGGCTCGATGGCCGCGAACACGTCCTCCTGCGTGGCAAAGCTCATCTCGAAATCGAGCTGGTAGAACTCGCCCGGCGCCCGGTCGGCCCGGCTCGCCTCGTCGCGAAAGCACGGCGCGATCTGGAAGTAGCGGTCGAACCCGGCGACCATCAGCAACTGCTTGAACTGCTGCGGCGCCTGCGGCAACGCGTAAAACTGGCCGGGATGCAATCGGCTCGGCACGTAATAAGGCCGGGCGCCCTCGGGCGAATCGGCGGTCAGGATCGGGGTCTGAAATTCGGTAAAGCCCTGCTCGATCATCCGCCGGCGGATCGAGGCGATGATCCGCGACCGCAGCATGATATTGGCGTGCAGCCGCTCTCGCCGCAGGTCGAGAAACCGATAGGCGAGGCGCATGTCCTCGGGATATTCGGCGTCGGTGTTGACCGGAAACGGCAACGGCTCGGCCAGCGATTGCACAACCAGTTCGGCGATGACCAGTTCGACCTCGCCGGTCGGCAGGTTCGGGTTGACCGTGTCGGCGGAACGCGCCACCACCCGACCGGTCACGGTCACGACGGTTTCGAGCCGCAGCGCGTCGACGGCGGCGAACAGCGGCGACGACACGTCGATCACGCATTGAGTGACGCCGTAATGGTCGCGCAAATCGACAAACAACAGCTGGCCGTGATCGCGCTTGCGGTGGACCCAGCCGGACAGCCGCGCGGGCTGTTCCGCGTCGGCGAGGCGCAAGGCGCCGCAGGTATGGGTGCGGTAGGCGTGCATCGCTCGGGAAATCCGCAGTCGCTCGGAATGCGGCGCGAAGACGCACGGATCGGCCGCGCTTGTCAAGAAAACGCGGGGCCGAGTGCCCGTGCGGCGACGGCGCCCATGGCCGGCGGTAAATGATACGGGGTATATCGCAAATCGCCTTCCGATATGGTCTCCGTGCGACAATATCTGCCGCGGGCGGCCGGACCAGCGAAGCGGGGCGACGGGATGGTGAACACGGGCGACGATACACGAACGGGCGAAGGTGCGCGCGCACGGGCGGCGCGATTCTGCCGGCAATACGGGCTGTCGGCCCCGATCGTGATGGCGCCGATGGCGGGCGCCTGCCCGGTCGGGCTCGCCGCGGCGGTCGCCAATGCCGGCGGCATGGGCGGGTTCGGCGCCCTGACCACGCCGCCCGCCGGCGTCGCAGCCTGGGCCGAGGGGTTTCGCGGGCAGAGCAACGGCACCTTCCAGATCAACCTGTGGGTCCCCGATCCGCCCCCGCTGCGCGACGCCGAGCACGAGCGGCGGGTGCGGGAATTTCTCGCGACCTGGGGACCGGCGGTATCCGAAGCGGCCGGCGATGCACGGCCGCTCGATTTCGCGGCGCAATGCGCCGCGCTGCTGGAGGCGGGGCCGCGCGTCGCCTCGTCGATCATGGGATTGTTTCCGCCGGAATTCGTCGCCGCGCTGAAGGCGCGCGGCATCGCCTGGTTCGCCTGCGCGACGACGCTCGCCGAGGCGCTGGCGGCGGAAACGGCCGGGGCCGACGCGATCGTCGCCCAGGGCAGCGAAGCCGGCGGCCATCGCGGCGCCTTCGACGGCGATGCCGCCGAGCGGCAGGCGATCGGACTGTTTGCGCTGCTGCCGCGGCTCGCCGACAAAGTCTCGGTCCCGATCATCGCGACCGGCGGCATCGGCGACGGGCGGGGCATCGCCGCCGCATTGACGCTGGGCGCCAGCGCGGTGCAGATCGGCACCGCTCTGTTGCGCGCCCCGGAGGCCGGCATCCACCCGGCCTGGGCCAACGCGCTGGCCGAGCTGGAGCCCGAGGCGACAGCGCCGACGCGCGCCTTTTCCGGCCGCCTCGGCCGCGCCGTCGCCACCGATTACGTGCGCGACGCGGCGGCGCCG
>JASHNY010000046.1 GCA_030041385.1 Alphaproteobacteria bacterium | reverse complement strand
CGCCGGGATCGCGGCCCGGGTGCGGCTATTCGGCGGCGGCGGCCGCGCGCTGCGGCATCGCGGCGGCGCGGGCGAGCATCGCGGCGGCGTTGCGGCGCAGGATCTGCTCGCGCGCCTCGTCGCCGATCGCCGCCTCGGCGAGCGCCTTGCGGGTCCAGTCGCAGCCGAACTCGGTGCCGTCGGTGCCGCACACGATGCGCTCGGCGCCATAGAGGCGCACCGCCGCCTCGATCGAATGCGGGCCGAACGAGTTGCAATCGACGTAGACCTTGGCCTTGCGGAAGCGCGACGACGGCAGCTCCTCCGCCGGCGTGTCGAGCAGGCAGCGATGGTCCATGCGCTCGATCTCGTAGGGGATGTTGCCGCCGAGATTGTGGACGACGATGGTCGCCTCAGGGTAGGCCGAAAGGAGGTCGGTCAGGCACAGCGTCACCATCACCGACGACAGGCTCGCCTGCATGTCGAGCGTGCCGTTGCGGCGGCGGGCGTTGTCGGTGTCGCCCGCGACCTTGGGGAAGGCGTCGCCGGGGCGCGGCCCGTGATGGACGAAGAGGACGGCGCGGCGGCGGTTCGCGACCTCCAGCAGCGGCCGCACCGCCTCGGCATCCTTGCGCGTGAGGAACAAATTGCCCGGGATCTGCGCGCCGATCACGCCCGGCAGCCCGAGCGCGCGCTCGAATTCGGCGGCGGCGGCCGACATGTCGGTGAGCGGCAAGGCGGCGAAGGCGGCAAAGCGGCCGGGATGCTTCTGGCAGATCGCGGACAGCCCGTCATTGACCTTCCGGCATAGCGGCCCGGACACGTCAGGCGGTTGCGCCTCGATCCAGCAGAACGAACCGAGCAATGACAAGACGCTGGTCTCAACCCCCTGGCGGTCCATCCGGGCGAGGTGGAAACCGACATCGTCGAAGGCGTCGGCGAGCGGCGCGTCGCCCATCCGTCCGGATTTCAGCACCTCGACACCGTCCTCGTTGCGCAGAATGCGCGGCTCCCGGGTACGGGCGCGCAGGGCGTCGGCGACTTCGGCGGGCCGCCAATGGGCATGCATATCGATCATCGCGGTTTCCTCCATGCGTTATCGGCGAGCTTAGCCCTGCGGCGGCGCCTCGCAAAGCGGCACAACCGTCCGTCTAGCCGGCTCTACAGCGACAGCGCCTTGCACGATCCGTCGCACTCGTCAGGGAACAGGCTCATGCTGCAGGCGCACGGGCCGCGATGGCCGGGGATGGCGCCGGTCGTCGGGGTGAGCTGGTCGGGCAGTCGCTCGCGCCGCAATTCTTCGATCCGGGCGCGGATCGTCGCGAAATCATCGGCGGCTCGCGGTCGCGGCATCGGGCCCTCCCCTTATGCACCAGCATGCGCCATTTGCGCCCGCTTGGGAACGGCCCGGGTGGCGCCCGCCGCCCCGGCCGCACCGGGGCTTCCCCGATGCCGGCGCCACGCTTCCCTCTCGCCCGTCCGCGGCCCAGAGGAGCGTATGACCATAGTTGATGGGCGACGGCTGGCGAACGATGCCGAGCCGGTTGGTTTCCTCACCTCGGCGCGACAAGCCTGCGGTGCGGGAAAGGCCCGGCCTCGGCCGGGCCTTTTCGCGTCCCGGCGGCAGGCGGTACAATGCGCCAGGAGGACGGAGTGGACGATGCCCAAATTGCTGACCCCGGCACAGATCGAAGCCTACCGCCGCCACGGCTATCTCGTACCGATCCGGGTCATGAGCGAGGACGAGGCGCTGGCTTTGCGCCGCACCCTCGAAGCCGTCGAGGCCGGGATGGGCGGCCCGTTGCGCGGCGACATCCGCCACAAGGCGCACCTGCTGTTCCCGTTCCTCGCCGAACTGGTGCGGCACCCGGCGATCCTCGACGCGATCGAAGATCTGCTCGGCCCGGACCTCTTGTGCTGGAACAGTAATTTCTTCATCAAGGAGGCGGAAACCCCGTCTTTCGTGTCGTGGCACCAGGATTCGACCTATTGGGGCCTGTCGGCACCCGATGTCGCGACCGCCTGGGTGGCGCTGACCCCGAGCAACCTCGACAATGGGGCGATGGCGGTCATCCCCGGCAGCCACAGAACAGACCAGATCCCGCACCGCGACACGTTCGACCGCGACAATCTGCTGACCCGCGGCCAGGAGATCGCGGTCGAGGTCGACGAGGCGGAGGCTGTGCCGCTGATCCTGCGGCCGGGCGAGATGTCGCTGCATCACGTGCGGCTGGTGCACGGCTCGCCACCCAACCCCAGCGGCGATCGCCGTATCGGCTTTGCCATCCGCTATATCCCGACGACGCTGCGCCAGCTCGAAGGGGAGGACAGCGCAACGCTGGTGCGCGGCACTGACCGCTTTCATCATTTCGAATTGGAGCCCCGGCCCGATGTTGACATGCCGCCCGAGATGCTGGCCCTGCACCGGCGCCTGACCGAGCGCAGCGCCCGGATTCTGTATCGCGGCACCGGGGTCGACAGCTACAACGACCCGCGCGCGATGCGAGGCTGAAGCATGAAGCTCTACCAGGGCGGGCGCGGGCTCGCCGGGGCGGTGGTCACCGTCGACGGCAAACCGCTCGACCCGCGCTACGATTTGAAGCGGCTGTCGGCGACCGGGTTTGAATGGACCTATGCGGGCGCCGGACCGGCCCAGCTGGCGCTGGCGCTATTGGCCGACCATCTCGGCGATGACGCGAGGGCGCTCTCCCTCTACGACCGGTTCATGCGCGCGGTCGTCGCCGACCTCGACAATTCCTGGGAATTGACCTCCGCCGAAATCGACGGGGCACTGCGGACGATCGGGGGGTGAAGCGCGCCGTCGGCCGGTGTTTGCGCACATCGTTCGCGGGATTATGATGCGCGCGAAATATCCCTTCAGGGAGGAAGCTGCCCGATGATGACCCCGCGCCAGGCGGCGTTTCGCGCCGATTATCGCCCCCGCATCTCGCCCTGGTACAGCGGGCTGGCGCACGTGCTGGTGATCGCCGTCCTCGGCGTTGCGACGATCTGGTATTGCGCGAGCAACGTGGTCGCGCCGCGCTGGACCGACTGGCTCATCGTGCCGGCCGCGTTCATCGGGTGCAACATCTTCGAATGGGCGATCCACCGCTTCGTCATGCACCGGCCGGTCAAGGGGCTGATGGGCATCTACAAGCGACACACGCTGGCCCACCACCAGTTCTTTACCGACCATGAGGTCAGCTTCGACAATGCCCGCGATTTCCGGATCACCTTTTTCCCGCCCTATGCGCTGAGCCTGTTCATCTGCATGTCGGCGGCGGGCGCCTACATCCTCGGCCTGATCTGGTCGGCGAACGCCGCCTGGCTGCTCGTCTGCACGACTGCCGGAATCTACCTCAACTACGAGTTCTTCCACTGGGGCTGCCACGTCAAGGACGACCGCATCATCCGCCACATCCCGCTGATGAACACGATCAGGCGCCATCACATCGCCCACCACAACCAAGCGATCATGATGAGCACCAACATGAACCTGACCTATCCGATGGCCGACTGGCTGTTCGGCACGACTGACCTCGACCGCGGCCTCCTCGGCCACATCTTCAACGGCTACGACACTCGCTTCGTGAAGCGAAACCTCAAGCAGGTGCGCAACAGCGCCGCCGACTCGCGGCTCGCACAGGCCTGAGCGATGGCGACGACCCACGTCAAGCGCTCGATGCCGTCATTGATCGGCGGCATCTTTACCGGCATCGTCGTCTTTGTGCTGTGGCTGCTGCTGTTCGGCACCGCAAGCATCGGCATGGTCGTGCTCGGCGCTGTGGTCGCCGCCGCGCTCGGCGCCTGGATCCGGCTGGCCGATCTGTGATCCCTATTCGCGCAGCTCTCGCCTCAACTCTCGCATGGTGATCCGATGAAAGTGACCGGCATCCGCACCGGCATCGTCAACCTGCCCGCTGACGAACCGCTCGCCGGCGCGGTCGAGAACCCGAACGGAATCCGCCCGATCGCGTGGGTGCGCGTCGCCAGCGATGCCGGCGAAGGGGTCGGCGTCGCCTATTTCGGCGGCGCGCTCACCGGCACCTTGCGCCACGCGATCGACGAACTGGGCGCCTTGATCGTCGGCGACGACCCGCACCGGGTCGAGGCCATCCACGCCAAGCTCAAGAACGCCGCCGGCGGCTCGGCCGGGCCCGGCGGCATCTACAATCTGGCGATCTCCGCGCTCGACATAGCGCTGTGGGACATCCGCGGCAAGGCGCTCGACCTGCCGTTGTGGAAGCTGCTCGGCGGCGGCCGCGACCGGGTGCCGACCT
>JASHNY010000045.1 GCA_030041385.1 Alphaproteobacteria bacterium | reverse complement strand
GCCGATCGCCAACAACAGCGCCGCGCCCGTCCACAAAATCCTGGCGACCATCCGCGCCTCCGATCCGGCCGCTGCTTCGCGAAGTTCCGCAACCCGCTGCCGGCACATGCCATTGTCGGGATTTTCCGAGCTGATGGCAACAGAGGCGGCGGGCGGGTGATTTTAATGGGACCGCCGAGATCGCATGCAGGCGTTCTTCAGCTCTTGCCTGCAACCCAGCGTTTCAGGGTCGTCTCGCCGAGAACGCTCTCCGTCCCGAGGGCAAATCGGGGCTCGGGAATATCTGGGCGTTTAGGGTCGCCGGACCAGCGTGGGTTTTCTATACGCAGAAGAAGGACGATCAGAGGATATATAGCGAGCTGTTTCACGTCGGACCGCATGACGATATTGCACCATCGGCCGCCGTTAGGCAGAGAGAGGAAAGGCGATGCCCATGCCAACCCGCATCAATCGCGCGATCGAGCTTTTGGCCGAGGGCCAGGCGATCTATTACGCCGGCAACCACACCGGCCACGTATTGACCCATGCCCAGGGGCGCGAAGATTGCGGCACCTGGGCCGATTACATCAATGTCGGCATGGAGCACGGCGCCTTCGACATGACCGGGCTTGCCGCCTATCTCGCCGGGCTATGCGATGCCGGGCCGACCCGGTCGGGGCACCGGAGCCCGGCGGTCATCGTCGAGGCGCCGGTCAACGGCATCAACGAGGACCATGTCCGCTACAATGCCTGGCAGTTCCGCCAGATTCTCGGGCGCGGCGTGCACGGCATCCTGTTGTGCCAGGCCGAAACCGCCGGCGCGGCACGCGCCTTTGTCGAAAGCTGCCGCTATCCGCACCATCTGGCGGCGGTCGACCCGAACCTGCCGCAGCCGCTTCAGCGGCTCGCCGGCGCCGCGGGCAAGGCGCAGGGCGGCATGCTCGGGGTCGGCACGCGCGGGCGCGGCTCTGAGCTGACCGCGGCGGCGATCTGGGGCGTCAGCCAGGCCGAATACATGGAGTTGTGCGACCCCTGGCCGCTCAACCCCCGGGGCGAACTGCTGCTCGGGGTCAAGCTCGAAAGTCCCGAGGGCATCGCCAACGCCGACGAGATTTTGGCCGTGCCCGGCCTCGGCTTTGCCGAACTGGGGCCGGGCGATCTCTCGCTGTCGCTCGGCTACAAGGAGATGCCGCGCGACAACTACCCGCCCGAGATGCGCGAGGCGCGCGCCAAGGTCATGGCCGCCTGCCGCAAAAACGGCATCGCCTTTCTCGAACTGGCGGCGCCGGAAAACGTCATCGCCAAGCTCGAAGAGGGCGTGCGCGTGATCGCCGGCCACCGCGAGGAGACCGCCCGCGTCGGCCGCGCTCACCAGCGGCGCAGGCTGCCGGTGTAGTCAGCCCACCGCGGTCACGCCGCTCTCGACCAGCGCCGCGACCTCTTCGGCGGAATAGCCCAATTCGGCGAGGATTTCGGCGCTGTGCTCACCCAGCGCGGCGACCCAAGGTTGCGTCGCGGTCTTGCCTCCGGTCATGCGAAACGGCGGGTTCAGCATCAGGAAGTCGCCGCCGTGGTCATGCACCCTCGCCAAGGCTTCGCGATGGGCAAGCTGCGGGTCCGCCATCGCTTCGGCGACCGTGCGATAGGGTGACGACGGCACGCCGTGGCGGTCGAAAATTTCCTGCACTTCGGCCGTCGTGTATTGCCTCGACCACGACTCCAATTCGTCGATCAGGTGGCCCCAATTGTTGCGCCGGTCGGGATAGAGCTTGAACCGCGGGTCCTCGACCCAGTCGGGGTGGCCTGCGGCCGCGCACAAATTCTGGAACGTCCGCTCGCTCGCCACCGCCAGCATGATGTAGCCGTCGCCGGTCGCCAGCGGGCCGAAAAACGGCCGCTGCGGCGGCTTCACCGGAAATTGCGCGTTCTGGACCTCGGAAAGGGTCAGGGTCAGCATGCTTTCCAGCATCGACACGTCGATCATCTGGCCCTCGCCCGTCGCCTCACGCTGATGGAGGGCGCTGGCGATGGCGCCGAAGGCGTAAGTGCCGGTAAGCACGTCGGCGATATAGATGCCGCAGTAATCCGGCCGGCGGTCGCC
This sequence comes from Alphaproteobacteria bacterium, assembly GCA_030041385.1. Classification (GTDB taxonomy): domain Bacteria; phylum Pseudomonadota; class Alphaproteobacteria; order ATCC43930; family CGMCC-115725; genus DATARH01. The sequence goes on along the minus strand of JASHNY010000045.1, from coordinate 2,012 downwards.
GTCCTGATAGGCGAGATGGGCGCGGTCATAGCCTGAGGCGGCATGGATCACCGGCGCATAGGCCGGCCGCCCGGCGGACGGGCCGGTCTGCCCGTAGCCCGAGATCGCGCAATAGACAAGGCGCGGCTGGACCGCGCGCAACGCCGGGTAACCGAGGCCGAAGCGTTGCATCACGCCGGGCCGGAAATTCTCGACCACGACATCGGCGGTGGCGGCGAGCCGCTTTACCACGGCAACCGCCTCCGCCCGCTTCAGGTCGAGCATCAGGCTCTTCTTGCCGGTATTGAGCTGGCCGAACGAGGTGCTGGCGCCTTCCCTCAGCGGCGGGCGGGTGCGCATCATGTCGCCCTCCGGCGCCTCGATCTTGATGACCTCGGCGCCGAGATCGGCGAGCAGCCGGGTGCAATGCGGTCCGGCGATCGTCGTCGTAAAGTCGAGCACGCGAACGCGGTCGAAGGCACGCGGCATTCGGAACTCCTGTCTTTGCCACCCCGGACCCGATCCGGGGGAAGCAATCTCGCTCCGGCTATCCTGCCCGCCGAGATTGCTTTGTCGCTATGCTCCTCGCAATGCCTAAGCCGGAAGGGACCCCGCGATGGAAATCCGCGTCAACACCCACCAGCGCCACATCGCCATCGTGACGATCGCCAACGAGCCGCGGCGCAACGCGATGACGCGGGCGATGATGGCCGATCTCGCCGCGCTGTGGGACCGGCTGGACGAGGAGGAAATCTGCCGGGCGGTGATCCTGACCGGCGCCGGCGGCCGCTCGTTCTGCGTCGGCGCCGACATCAGCGGCGACCTCTCGGCCAGCGCCGAAACCGCGCATGTGATCAACCGTGCCCTGCTCAAGAACACCCCGTTCGCAAAGCCGATCATCGCCGCGGTCAACGGCGATTGCGTCGGCGGCGGGGTCGAATTGCTGCTGTCGACCGATATCCGCGCGGCGGTGCCGCAGGCGCGCTTCGGCCTGCCCGAGGTCAGATGGTCGATCTATCCGTTCGGCGGCGCCACGGTCAAACTGGCGCAGCAGGTCGGGCATGTGCATGCGATGGATTTGCTGTTGACCGGGCGGCTGGTCGATGCCGCCTTCGCCGAGCGGATTGGCCTCGTCAACACGCTGGTCGAACCCGACCAGATCATGAAGTGGGCGGTCGCCACCGCCGAGACGATCGCCGCCAACAGCCCCACCGCGGTGCAGGCGGTCAAGACCCAGATCAGCGCAACGACGGCCGATTTTGCCAGAAGCCGCGAGGCATTGGAGCAGGAACTCGGCGACCGGGTGCGCGCCAGCCCGCATTTCGCCGAAGGCGTCGCCGCTTTTCGCGAGAAGCGCCGACCGGATTATTCGTAGGGGATCACGGTTTCGATGGTTGACCCCGAACGCCTTCCGCCGCCGCCATTCTGGCGGACGCGCTATTTCGCACTGACCGTGCTGGCCAAGGCCGATCGGAGGTGGATCGACCCCGCCGACATCTTGCGCGCGCTTGCACGACCCATTCGCCGCGAGCGCCAGGAGGACGGTCGGGTCCGCTATTGGGCTTACATCCCGCGATTGGGCACATATATTCGTGTTGTCACGCTCGCCGACGGCGAAACGGTGCACAACGTCTTCAAGGACAGCGATTTCACCGAATGAACGCCGACCTCGACTACGATCCCTCGACTGACAGCCTTTACGTCAAGGTGCGCTCGGGCGAATCGGTCGACAATCGCATTGTCAGCGATGATGTCGTCATCGATTTGGGTTCGGATGGCGAACCCGTCGGATACGACATCCAGCACGCCAGCAGACACCCCGAAGCAATCGCCGAGGCGCTGGGCTACCTGCACCAACGCCACGCGGCCTAGATATCCCGCGGCGTTGCTGCCATGTCCTTGAGCTCGCGACGAAAGAGCTTGCCGGTTTCGGTCACCGGCAAGGCGGCGCAGATTTCGACCCGGTCGGGCACCTTGTAGCTCGAGGCGAACGCGCGGCAATGGGCGCGCAGCGCCTCGGCGTCGAGCGCCGC
>JASHNY010000044.1 GCA_030041385.1 Alphaproteobacteria bacterium | reverse complement strand
TGGGCTGCCAGGCCGGCTGGCTATAGGAATAGGCCGGCGCGTAGTCGCAACTCCAGCTATACCCGTTCCACCAGCACGCGGCATTCGCGGCCGGCGCATAGGCGATGGCGGCGAGCGCGACCGCCGCGGCACCGCCCAGCAGAGGCTTCAGCAATCGTTTCAACATACCGGCTCCTGCGTTGCTATTCTCGTAAGGCCAACGCGGATCCAGGGCGAAACGATCCGCCGGGGCCGGGCAGGCTCAGAACCAGCGGGCCTTGTCGACCAGGTTGCGCAACGGCTCGCCGGCGGCAAAGCGGCGGCAATTGTCGCTCAACACCTCGTAGCGCCGGTCGTCGAGATAGGGGCCGTGGCCCGCCGTGTGCGGGGTCAGCAATACGCCCGGCAGCGTCCATAATTTGTGGTCGGCGGGCAGCGGCTCCTGCTCGTACACATCGAGCGCGGCGCCGGCGATCTCCCCGGCTTCGAGGGCGGCGACAAGGTCGTCGAGCCTCGTCGTCATGCCGCGCCCGATATTGATGAAGAACGCGCTCTTCTTCATGCGGCGAAAGCGGGCGCGGTTCATGAAGCCTTCGGTCTCGGGCGTGTGCGGTACGGTCAGGATCACGAAATCGGCCTTCGGCAATTCCGCGTCGAGCGCCGCCGCGCGGTGCAATTCGGCGACCCCCGGCGGCTTCTCGGTGCGGCGCTCGTCGATGCCGACGACGCGCATGCCGAACGCGGCGGCCAGCCGCGCGATCTCGCCGCCGATGCCGCCGACCCCGACGATCAGCGCGCTCGCCTCGGGCAGGTGCACGACATCGCCGCTTTCGCGCGGCGCCGGGCGCCATTCTCGGCGCAATTGCTGCGGCAGGTAGATGTGTAATCCGCGGGCGAAGGCGAGCACGAACGCCATCACGTGCGCGGCGATATGGTCGTTGTAGATCTCGCGGAAATTGGTGATCGCGACCGGGTGCGCGATCAGTTCGGGATAGTAGTATCCGGCCGGCGGCGCCGCCTGCGGCGCCTGCAGCCAGCGCAATTTCTGCGCCTTGGGCAAGAGGTCGGGCGGGATCGTGCCATAGGCGCCCTCGGCGACCGCAATCGCCTGCTCGGCGCCCTCGCGGGTCTCGGCGACGATCACGTCGAGCTCGGGATGGGCGGCGGCGAGCTGCTTTCCCCACTCGCGCGTCTTGTCCGATTGCGGCGGCAGCATCAAAAACGGGATCGGCATGGCGGAGCTCCGGTCGTTCGCGGCGAGCTTGCTAGCCGCCGGAGTTGGCTGCAAGAGGCATGCGGGGAGTCGCCATCACCGCCGCCAGCCTGTAGGGTTTGCGGCACGCGACCGGCAAGGGGAGGGATGCAGGCATGGCGACGACGAACCGGAAAAAGCTGCTCTTGCCGACGACGATGTCGAAGGCGGGCTGGGCCTTGGTCGAGGCGCGCGAGGACCTCGAAGGCATCGCGTTCGTGCCGACCGTGCCCCGCGCCGAACTGCAGCTTCTGCTGGCGGATGTCAGCGGCGTTGCGCTCGGCGTGCAGCCGTTCAGCGACCCCGAGCTCGACGCCGCCCCGCGTCTCGAAGTCGTCTCCCGCATCGGCGTCGGCTACGACGCCGTCGATGTGCCGGCGCTGACCCGCCGCAACATCCCGCTGATGATCGGCGGCACGTCGAACTCGGTCAGCGTCGCCGAGGCCGGCGTGTTTCTGACCATGTCATTGGCGCGCAAGGGCGCCGGCATGGATCGCCTGGTCAGAGAGGGCCGCTGGCATGACCGCTACAAGGAGATGCCGGTCGATCTCTACGGCAAGACCGTGTTGATTGTCGGCTTCGGCAAGATCGGCACGCGTTCGGCCAAGCGCTTTGCGGCGATGGAGACGAACGTCCTGGTCTACGACCCGTACATGTATTCCGAGACGATCCGTGGCATGGGCTACGAGCCGGTGCTCGATCTCGATGCGGGGGTCGCGCGCGCCGATTTCATCACGATCCACTGCCCGAAGACGCCGGAGACGGTCGGCCTGTTCGACGCCGCCCGGCTGGCGAAGATGAAAAGGACCGCGTTCCTCGTCAACACCGCACGTGGCGGCATCGTCGACGAGCCGGCGCTCTACGACGCGCTCAAGAACAACCGCATCGCCGGCGCCGCGCTCGACGTCTTCGTCGAGGAGCCGACGCCGCAGGACAACCCGCTACTGACGCTGCCGAACTTCATCGCCGCGCCGCATGTCGCGGGGGTCACCCGCGAGGCGGTCGACCGCATGGGCATCGTCGCGGTGCAGAACATCCTGTCGGTCATCGACGGCGCCCCCAATCGCGAGAACGTCATCAACAAAGAAGTGCTAAACTGACCGCAGCCACCCGATGGGAGGGAAGATCATGTCGCAAGAGCAGGCGCCGCGCCTCAGCCATGTCGGGCTGTATGTCCGCGATGTGCCGAAGATGATCGATTTCTACACCAACGTGCTTGGTTTCGTGGTCAGCGACGGCGCCGAGGACGGCCGCATCACCTTTCTCAGCCGCAACCCCAGCGACCATCATCAGGTGGTGCTGGTGCGCGGCCGCCAGACCGAAGACGAATTGCCGATGGTTCAGCAGGTGTCGTTCAACGTCGGCACGCTGGCCAACGTTCAGAAGGTCTACCGCAAGGTGAAGGCGGCCGAGTGCAAGGTCATCGACCCGCGCTGCCACGGCAATGCCTGGTCGGTCTATTTCAGCGACCCCGAGGGCAACCGCATCGAGATGTTCTGCGACACGCCGTGGTACGTGCCGCAGCCGCTGGGCTTCGAGATCGACCTCGACAAGTCCGAGGTGCAGCTCTACCGCGAGACCGAAGCGATCTGCCGCGCCAAGCCCGGCTTCAAGCCGATCGAGGAGTGGCGCGCGGAAATCTCGAAGAAGATCGCGGCGACGCTCGACGCCTGAGCCGGCGATGAACGGGCGCAACTTCGACGAGAGGCGCGATCTCGTCGAGGCGGCGCGCGCCTTGGTGCCCGCACTCGAGGCGCGCGCGCCGGCGGCCAATGCGGCCGGAGAGTTGCCGGCCGAGACGATCGCCGATCTGCACCGGCTCGGCATTCTGCGCCTGTTGCAGCCGAGGCGGTTCGGCGGGATCGAGGGGCCGTTTGCCACCTTCGCCGAGATTGCCGAGGTGTTGTCCGAGGGCTGCGCCTCGACCGGCTGGGTTTATGGCGTCTTGGCCGAGCATTCGTGGATCGTCGCCTGCTTTCCCGAACCGGCGCAGCGGGAAGTGTGGGGCGAGAATCCGCTGGCGGTCGCGTCGTCGAGCCTGGCGCCGCGCAACCTCGCGCGGCGCGTGCCCGGCGGCTGGCGCCTCTCCGGCCGGCATCCGTTTTCGAGCGGATGCCGGCATGCGCAGTGGGCGATCATCGGCGCCTGGTGCGAGGAGCCGGACGGCAGCAAGCCGCCACGCTACCTGCTGGTGCCGATGCGCGACATCGAGGTGCTCGACGATTGGGAGGTGCTGGGGCTGCGCGCCACCGGCAGCCGCACGCTGTTGCTCGACGACGTGTTCGTGCCCGAGCACCGCTCGGTATTGCTGAGCGATCTCGCCCGCGGCACCGTCCCCGGGGTGGCGGTGCATCCCGGCTACCCGCTGGTGCGGGCGCCCCGGTTCTATTTGTGCATCTATTCGCAGGTGCCGACCGCCGTCGCGGTCGCGCGCAAGGCAGTGGACTTCGTCGCCCGCTCGCTGACCGATCGCATCGCGCGCGGCGTGCGCAAGGTCGCCGAATCCGAGGTCGTGCAGATGCAGCTTGCCGAGGCTGCGGCCGAGGTCGATGCGGCGGGCCTCATCCTGCGCACCCGCCGGGAGGCGGCGTCGGCGGCGGTAATGGCCGGACGAACGATCCCGCAAGCCGACATCGTTGCCGGGCGGCGTGACGTCGTCTTCGTCCACCGGCTCGTCTCGCGGGCGATGGAGCGGCTCGGCGAGATCGCCGGCACGCAATGGGTCTATGACGACAACCCGCTGCAGCCGATGCTGCGCGACGTGATGACGACCGCGATGCATGGGGCCGTCAACTGGCAGGTTGGCATGGTGCCGTACGGGCGTATGCGACTCGGCCTTCCGCCCGACGGATGAGCCGTGGTATTGCCCGCAGCCGCCTGAAATCGAAAATGCCCCAGGAGGCAGGGGCAACCTGCCGCCCGGGGTCCAGCCGGTCTCCGCTACGCCCTTGTTATCGGGTTATTGAGGAGCCGAAGTGCTCGGCGGCGGATAATCGGGCGGCGGCGACGACGGCGGCGGCGTCGTTGGCGCGTAGGTCGCCGGCGGTTCCGACGAGTAGGTCTGCGGCGGAGACGCGTAAGCCTGCGGCGGCGGCGTATAAGCCGGTGGCGGCGGCGGCGGCGGCCCGTAGCGGGGCGGAGGCGGGGGCGGTGGCGTCGTCGAGGCCAGCCCCGTGGTGGCCCCTACGCCACCCCCGACCGCGGCGCCGACCGCCGCCCCGGGGGCGCAACCGATCGGAATGGTGGCAACGCAGCCGATCGCGGCTCCGGTTGCAGCACCAGTGGCGCCGCCCTCCACCGTGTTCTGCGCAGGATTCGGCGTGCATGCACCAAGGCCAACAAGGCCACCCACGACTACGATGGCACTGAACGTCTTGATCATATAGTTCTCCCTTCCGACCTCGGGTCGTTTTGTACAGAAGACCCGAATCCGGAGCTGATCAATATTTTGCACGACTGCTGGTCGTACGCGGATGAGGGGTTAACACGCCGATGGCGACATTGATCCCACGGCGCAAAGGCGATTTTTTCACCACGCTTGTTCCCGATATCTTCAACGCGTGCGGCGCGCCTTTGCGGCTTGCGGGCGATGAGGCTGTCGTCAAGGCGGCGGCGCTGGTTTAAGGTCGTTCGCACGCAACACGGGATTTGCCGATCCCGGCAGCGACATCTTAAGGAGACGGCGCTCGTGCTGCCGGGGGCAATCGGGGCACTCGCGTTGCTGCTGCGGCTTTACGGCCTCGGCGACAAGCCGTTTTGGCTCGACGAGGTGGCGAGTGCCCACCGGGCCGCGGCGAGCGTGCCGCACCTTGTCGCCGACTCGCTGCACGCCGGCCATTTCCCGACCTATTTCCTGATTCTGTGGCTGGTCGCCCGGTTCGGGGCGTCGCAATTCCTGCTGCGGCTGCCCTCAGCGGTTTTCGGCGCCGTTGCCGCCGCGCTTGCCTGCGCGATCGGGCGCCGCGCGGCCGGCGCGCGAGCCGGTGCCATCGCCGGGCTGCTGATGGCCCTGTCGCCGTTCGAGGTTCAGCTCGGGCAGGAGGCGCGATCCTACACGCTGGTCTCGTGTCTGATCCTGACCGCATTGTGGGGGCTCGTCCGGCTCGCCCAGGAGCCGGACGCAGCCGCCATCCCGTTTCGGCAGAAACGGGCCTTGCGCGGACCATGGCTCGCTTACGGCCTCGCCACGGCGGCAGCGCTCGACGTATTGAACGCGGCCGTACCCTGGCTGATCGCCGCCAATCTCGGGGCGATGGCGATCGCGCGCGCGGCCGGCGACACAAGGCGGGGGTTCTGGCGAAACTGGGGCGGCGTGCAGCTGGCAATCCTCGCAGCCTGGCTGCCGCTGCTTGCCGTCATCGCCGTTGCCGACAAAGGCGCGGTGTTGGACAGCGTCGCCTGGGCGCCCGGAATGACGGTAAAGGCGCTGCGGTCGATCGTCGCCTCGATCTATTTTCTCCGCATCTCGAAATTCATCACCTTCGGCCTCGCCCCGATCGCAGTTCCGGGGCTGTGCGTCGCCGTTGTCGGGTTGGCGGGGTACGGCGCCTGGACCCTGCGGCGCGAGCGGGTATGGCTGCCGTTGCTGGGGGCTGCGGCGCTGGCCCTGCCAGTGAGCCTGTGCCTCGTGTCGATCTTCGTCCCGGTCATGGTGCCGCGATATTTCGCCTGGAGCGGGGCGCCGTTTTTCATCTTCGCGGGGATCGGGTTCGCCCGGTTTTCCGCGACCGGCTTCCGCGTGCTGGCGCCGGTGCTCGCGGTGCTGTGTCTGATCAACCTGGCACCCTACTACCAGTATGAAACAAAGCCGCGCTGGGATGTGGTTGCGTCCGAACTGGCGGCTGCGGCCCAACCCGGGGACGTGGTGCTGGTCAACAGCTACTATGCGGATTTCGTCCTGTCCGCTTTCGCCCCGCAGGCCGGGCTCGACAAGGATGAGGTCACGCTGACCTGGCAGTTGCCCGATGCGATGCAGCGAACGCCGGGCCACGATTTATGGGTCGTCTACGGCCGCACAGGGCAGGCCATGCGCCAGTCGCTGGCCGATTTCCGCAACTCGCTCGCCCCGCTCGGCCAGCCCGAGTCGGAAACGACGATCGGCCGCTATATCGTCCTCTGGCATTATGCCGAGCCGGAAAAGGCGGAAGGCGGCGCCGCGACGGGCGCGGGCTGCGGCCCGGGCGACAAGCCGCCCGAAGCCGGCAATGCGACGGCTGCGTGCGGTTCGAACTGAACCGAGGACGGATCACTGGATCGACCGTGCCCTTGACTTCGCCGGTCTTAGCTGGCGGGATCGCCCGACCGAATGCGGATCAGCAAGGAGGGTCACATGGCGCGGGCGAACGGGGTGCGGGAGATCTGGGCCAGCGGCAAGGCGGTGGTCAACAGCTGGCTCGGCGTGCCGTCGAGCTTCTCGGCCGAGGTCATGGCCCATGCCGGCTGGGATTCGCTGGTCGTCGATATGCAGCACGGCATGATCGACTACCAGATGATGGTGACGATGCTGCAGGGGATTTCGACCACCAGCACCGTGCCGCTGGTGCGGGTGCCGTGGAACGACCCGGCCTACATCCAGAAGGCGCTCGACGCCGGCGCCTACGGCATCATCTGTCCGATGGTCAACAACCGCGCCGAGGCCGAGAAATTCGTCGGCTCGATGCGCTACGCGCCGCTCGGCTATCGCAGCTCCGGCCCGATCCGCGCCTCGCTGTACGGCGGCGCCGACTATCACGCCAAGGCCAACGACATCGTCGTCGCCTTCGGCATGATCGAGACGCGCGAGGCGATCGACAATCTCGACGAGATCCTGTCGGTCAAGGGGCTCGATGCGATCTATGTCGGCCCGAGCGACCTGTCGATCTCCTACGGCTACCCGCCGGGCGGCGACAAACCCGACGAATGGATGATCACGGCGCTGAAAAAGGTCGTCGATGGCTGCAAGCGGCACGGCGTCAGGCCGGGCATCCATTGCGGCGCGCCAGCC
>JASHNY010000145.1 GCA_030041385.1 Alphaproteobacteria bacterium | reverse complement strand
GCCCGCATCGCCCGCGCCGCCACCGCCGCCGAGCCCGCCCGCGCCGAGCGCAGAGCCGGCACGGCCGGTTCCGGCACCTGCCGCGCCGCCGCCATCGAATGCGGCGCCGGCGCAACCGGTTCCGACCCCGCTGTCGAAAACGGCAGCGCCGGGCGTAACGCCGGCGCTGGCCGTTCCGGCACCCAGCGTCTCGCTGGCGCCGAACGCCCAGCCCCCGCAATCCAAGGAGGAGCCCCAGCCCCAGCCTCAGCCCAGTCCGGCACCGCCCAAGAACCTCGAACCGCTGGAGCCCGACGATGCCGCCGCGATCCTCGGCAAGAAGGTATGGGGGCCGAACGGCAAGGATCTGGGTCTGGTCGTCGATGTCGTCGTCGACGCCGATGGGCACCCGCTCGCCGCGGTCATCGATTTCGGCGGGTTTCTTGGCGTCGGCAGCCGCCGGATTGCGATCGACTGGCGGTTGCTGCATTTCGCGCCCAACGACAAGGACCGGCAGGTGACGCTGGGTCTCGACCGCGCCGACATCCAAGCAGCGCCGGTATTCAAGCCCGACGCGCCGTCGCAGATGGTCGGGCCGCTGCCGGACGCCTCGGCGCCAGCCGATGCCGATAAATGACGCGGCCGGCAGCTTGGCCCGGAACGCAAAGCGCAGCGCCGTGCGGGCGTGGATGTCGTCGCCCGAGGGCGGGCTCGACTTTATCAACCTGTTCGTCGCCAACATCCAGACCGGGTTTGGACCGTTTGTCGCGGTCTATCTGACGACCCAGAAATGGACCCAGACCGAAGTCGGGCTGGCGCTCAGCCTTGGCACGATCACCGCGATGGCGAGCCAGGTGCCGGCCGGCGCCCTGGTCGACGCGGTCAGCAGCAAGGCCGCCGTCGTGCTGTTCAGCGTGATGGCCTTCAGCATCGCGGCGCTGCTGTTTGCGGCCTGGCCGGTGCCGCTGTCGGTCTTTGCCGCCGAGATCCTGCACGGGTTTTCGAGCTGCACGCTGGGGCCGGCCATCGCCGCGATGAGCCTGACGATCGCCGGCCCGGCCCTGCTGGGCCTGCGCCTTGGCCGCAATGCGCGCTTCGCCTCGATCGGCAACGGCATCGGCGCCGCGCTGATGGGCGCTTGCGGCTATTACGTGTCGGAGCAGGCGGTGTTCTTCCTGACCGCGGCGCTGACCCTGCCGGCGATTTTTTCGCTGCGGCCGCTGGCCGGCTTGCGCGACCCTGCGCCGCTGGCCGACCCTCAAACCGACGCGCCGAAGGTGGCGCGGGAGCCGCTGACCCGCGTGCTGGCCAACCGCCGCCTGCTGATCTTCGCCGTGTGCGCGATGATGTTCACGCTCGCCAACGCCGCGATGCTGCCGCTTGCCGGCGACGCCTTGACCAAGCGCGCGGCCGGTGCCGCCACCCTGCTGATCGCCGCGTGCATTGTTTTGCCACAGATCATCGTGGCGCTGGTATCGCCCACGGTCGGCCGTCTCGCGCAGACCTACGGGCGGCGCTTCATCCTGATCCTCGGCTTCGGCACCTTGCCGATCCGCGGCGCCCTGTTTGCGCTGATGTCGAACCCGCTGCACCTGGTCTTGATCCAGGCGCTGGACGGCATCGCCGGCGCCTGCCTCGGCGTTTCAGTGCCGCTGGTAACGAGCGATGTCACCGCCGGAACCGGCCGGTTCAACCTCTCGCTCGGGTTCGTGGGCCTGCTGATCGGGGTCGGCGCGACGGCGAGCACCAGCCTTGCCGGCTGGGTCGCGGACCGGTTCGGCACCCCCGCAGCCTTTATCTGCCTGGCCGCGATCGGCTTGGCCGCGGTGATCGTGGTGTGCTGCGCGATGCCGGAGACCCGCCCCGAGTGAGGCCGCCCGCCGGCTTACGGGTCGGTGACGGCGCTGTTCGCCTGGCGCACCGGCACCGCAACCTTGATCGTGTCGCCGGGCTCGACGAGGGTCATCTCGTTGGCCTGGACCTCCTTGATCCGGCCGTCGCTGGGCCGGACGATCGTGTAGGCGGCCGCTGCGCCGCTGTCCCCCGCCGCCGCCCCACCGGGACCGGCGGGAAGCTGCCCGAGCATCGTTTCATCGGTGGCGATGCGAGCTGCGGTTTGCGACAATTTGGCTTCCGAATCCGATAGTTCGGTTTCGATCTCGCTCGCGGTCTTGTTGTGCAGGTCGACCAGCGCCTGGTCGGCCTTGGCGATGTCCTCCCTGGCGCGCAACACGGCGGTGTCGAGGTCGATGCGCTGATCGGCGGTTTCGAGCATCGTCTGCCGCAGCGTGAACTCGCGCGGCGCCGTCGCCAATCCCCGCTGGACCAGCTGGGTCGTGCTCGTCACCTCGCCTTTCAGCATCGCGAGTTCGCGGTCGACGTTTTTCATCTTGGCCTCAAGCGAGCCGACTTCGGCATTGAGCACACTCTTGAGCCGGCCCAGGGCGTCTTCCTGGGCGCGCGTGGCTTGGGCGCGCGCGACAAACATCGACTGCTCGCGGCCGATCATCTGCGCCACGGCGGGGTCGTTTTTCTGCCGTGCCAGCTCCGCCGGGAAGGCGATCGCGGTCGCGCCGTTCAGTTCGGCCTGAAGCCGCGCGTGGCGCGCCAGCAGCCCGGCGTATTCGAGCCGCAGAACCCGCAAATCGCCGGACGTCGTCAGCATAACGTCGGCGTCCTTGATGCGGTACATGCCGCCGGCGATGCTGACCGCCTGCAATACCGTCATTCCCGGGCGATAGGGGTATTCGCCCGGCTTGTTGACGTTGCCGAGAATGTAGAACGGCCGGTACTGGACGATCTCGACCGAAGTCCTCGGCCGGATGCTCAGTTTCAGGCTGGTTTGCAGCCGGTCCGAGATGGTGTCGGCGAGTTGCTGCGTGGTCGATCCCTGCGCCTGTACCGCGCCCAACAGCGGCAATGACACGTTGCCTCCGGGGCCGACCTTGACGTCGGTGTTCAAGGCCGACCACTCGTGCACTTCGCCGACCGCGCTGCGCCACTCCAGAACCCTGATCCGCACCCGGTCTCCGACGCCGAGCCGATAGGCCACATCGGAAGCCGGAGGCGGCGCCGGCGCCGCAGCCAGTGCGGGGCTGGCGGCAAGACACGCCGCAAAAAGTGCGGCCGCACCCACGGCGGCGAAAGCTTTCCTCATAAAACCCCTCTCAGACGGGCGCTTGAAGGTACGACGCCGGGCCGCCGGCGCCGCCCGTCCCGTTCTCCCGGCCGATGCCGTTCCCCGCGGTAACGTCACCGCGGCCCGCCTCGTCGCATTGCTGCGGCGGGTTGCCGCATCATCGACTTTAGCGGAACCTGCGGGGCGAAGGCGCGTTAGCGCGGGGAAACCGGCCAAACCCAGGGTAATTCCGGGTTCTCTAGCAGGACACCAGTGCAAATTGCCGTCGGAATCGCGACCGCCGGGCGGCCGCAAATGGTGCGCGCCGTCCTCGACGAATTGAGGCGACAGGCGCGGCGCCCGGATCGCATCGTGGTGTGCGCGCCGGCCTCGGCCGACGTCGAAGGCATTGCGGCCGACGAAAAGACCGAAATCGTGGTCGGTCCGCGCGGGCTGACGCGCCAGCGCAACGCGATCCTCGGCCGGCTCGCCGAATTCGACGCCGCCGTTTTCTTCGACGATGATTTTCTGCCGTCGCCGAGCTATCTGGCGGTCGTTGAAGAGGTGTTTCTGGCGCATCCCGATATCTGCATGGTGACGGGACGGCTGATCGCCGACGGCATCATCGGCCCGGGCCTTCCCCTCGACGAAGCGCGACGCAGGCTGGCGGCGCCGGACCTGCCCGGCGAGACCGAGGCCGACCTTGAAACCGTAACGAACGGCTATGGCTGCAATATGGCAGTGCGCCTGGCGCCGGTGCGCCAGGGCCAATGCCGTTTCGACGAGCGCCTGCCGCTTTACGGCTGGCTCGAAGACCTCGATTTCAGCCGACAGCTGGCGCGCCACGGCCGCATCGTCAAGGCGGCCGGCGCGCGCGGGGTACACCTCGGCATCAAGCACGGCCGCCAGTCCGGCGTCCGCCTCGGCTATTCGCAGATCGCCAACCCGATCTACCTGTCATGGAAGGGCACCTGCTCATGGCCGCACGCATTGCGGCTGATGAGCCGCAATATCGCCGCCAACCTGGCGCGCTCGCTAAAGCCCGAGCCTTACATCGACCGCGTCGGCCGGACAGTCGGCAATATCAAGGCGTTCAGGGACCTGATCGCGGGACGGCTCGACCCCGAGCGGATCATGGAGCTGTGATGCGGCGGTTCGGCGGCACGCCGTGCCGCGGGCGGTGGACGCGGGATTCGACGGGGCCCGACCTACCGGCGTCGTTCCTCGATGGTCACGGCGATCGCCCCCTTGCCGCGCCCGCGCGCGGCGTTTCCGCGCCGGCTTCGCCACGCCCGGACGACAGCGCGACCCACGACACCGGCGGCATACCCGACCTGGAGGATGACGACCGCCGCCACGGCATTCACGAGGGCCGCAATCGCGCCGTGCGCCCCGGAGCCGATACCCGCAATCGCCGCCGCCCCCAGCAGGATCACGATAAAAAACGGCAGCCGCACCGCCGCCCCGCACAGCAGGCCGAGGACAAAAAATCCAGCGACAAACCAGCCCATTTATGCCGACCCCCGGCTTGCCGCGCGGCCTCGCTCGCCCATCGCCAAGCGCCCGCGCAGCTTGCGCGGCCTGAGCGCGGCCGCTTTCCGCCTTGTCGCGGCCGGGCCGGAACGGGATCGAGTGGGCCTAATCGGCGTCGTCCTCTTTAATGTGCCGCGCAGCGACGGCCGGCGCGGCCCGCTGCTTTGTTTAAGATATAGCGCCGCTTCGGGTGAAAAGCAGGGTTCTCCGTTCGGTTGAGGGCCATTCGCCGCGGGTGCGAGGGCTCGGCGCCTTGCCATGGCGCATTTCCATGCCGAACTTGCAGTTTTCTCTTAATGTTTTGGGAAACTGAAGGTTTTCGCTTTTTAAGATAGAAGCAAATCAGTTCCATCAAAACAAAGTCACCGCAGAAAGACTCTTCGTGCGAATTCACCCCCAAAATGTCATCGAATCGCCATAAACACGGGTAAGATCACCGTCGTAGTGCATCGAGCCCGCGTGCGAAGATTACTGCTTGTTTGGCGACAGGTTTGGGGGATCATTGGCTACGGCAGTCGGCTACGCTGACTTCAGTCGTTGGCCCGGTGATTGCACCCTTGTGTTGTCCAAGCAAGCATCCTTCAACCCGCCCCCGATGGACCGACCGATAGCACCTTAAGTTCCTCGCCTAAAGAAAAGATCGGAGACCGGTACGCATCTTCGCCGCAGGTACGGCATCGATAGAGCCAACCTTGTCGAACCCGTGTTCATGTTCCCAACGAGGTTCCGATCGGGCTTCCCCCCATGTTTTGAGCGGCGACGTCTGTGACAGCGCGCGACAAGCGCTGAACGGTTCACGGAGCCGAACTGAATGGTCCGGAGCGGAAATATTCGCGCGGACAGATAAATAAAACGAGAAAACAATCAACGTATAAAATCGCGATCTATAAAAACCAAATGTAATTATTGGGGGAGACGCCGGAGCAAGCGAGGAGGCTATTGATGGGGAACGGCACATCCCCCCTGTTCTCGGAGCGGCGCCCAAGGGATTTGGACAAGGCAGCATGGAGACGACAGCCGGTTCCGCTGGCGGCCGACCGCGACAACCAGCCCCGGCTGCGGGCCGACCCGCACGTTGCGCCCAATGTCGTGCTGCTCGGAGTCAAACCGGAAGCCGTCGGTGGCCGGGCGAAGCGCTGGTTCGACGTGGCCGGCGCATTGGCCGCGATCATCCTGCTATTGCCGCTGTGCTGCCTGATCGCACTGGCGATCAAGCTGTGGGACCGCGGCCCGGTGCTGTATCGCCACCGGCGGATCGGCCTCAACGGCGCGCCGTTCGACTGCCTCAAATTTCGCACGATGGTGGTCGATTCCGACGCTGCATTGCGCCGCTACCTGGCGGCGAACAGCGATGCCGCGCGCGAGTGGGAAGCATTGCACAAGTTGAAGCACGACCCGCGGATCACCGCGCTCGGCGCCGGGATGCGCAAGACCAGCCTCGATGAATTGCCGCAGTTGATCAACATCCTGAAGGGCGAGATGAGCTTTGTCGGCCCGCGCCCGATCGTGGCGGCCGAAGTGCCGAAATATGGCGAATGCATCGGCCAGTACTTGCGCGCGCGGCCGGGCTTGACCGGGCTGTGGCAGGTCAGCGGCCGCAACGACGTGGATTACACGACCCGGGTCGCGCTCGACCGGCGCTATATCGAGCGGTGGAGCTTCTGGCGGGACCTGACGATCATCGCGACGACGGTTCGCGTGGTCGTCACCTCGCGCAGCGGCTACTGACCGCCGGACGAAGGGCGGCGTCAGATGGTCGCAACGGCCAGACCCGACCGTGTTGTGGTGATCAACGACGACGCGGTCGAGCGCGGCGGCGCCGCCGCCATCGCGCTGGCCTCGGTGCGGCTGCTGCGCGAGCGGGACGTGCCGATCGCATTCCTGTCCGGAAGCGATCCGGTCGATCCCGCCTTGGCGCGGCGCGGCGCCGTCGTCGCCGTGCTCGGCGGCCGCCATATCCTCGAGGGCAACCCCGGCGCGGCGGCGGTGCGGGGACTTTTCGATCCGCGGACGCGGGGGGCGCTGGAGCGCTGGATCGCGGCCAACGACACGCCGGGCACCGTCTACCACCTGCATAACTGGCACAAGGTGCTGTCGCCGTCGGTCTTCCTGCCGCTGCGGCGGGTGGCATCGCGGCTGGTGATCTCGGCGCACGACTACTTCCTCGCCTGCCCGAACGGCGGATTTTTCCTCTACCCGCGCGGCCGGGAATGCACCCTTGTGCCGAACAGCGCCCGCTGCCTCGCCACGTCCTGCGACCGGCGCCACTATGCCCACAAATTGTGGCGCGCCGCCCGCCACCGGTTGCGGCAATCGCTGATCGACCTGGCCGGCTCCGAGGCGCTCGTCGTCGCCGTGCACGAGGGGATGGTGCCGCTGCTGGCGCGCGGCGCGGTCGCGGCGGCCGGCATCCGGGTCGTGCGCAACCCGGTGACGGCGTGGCGCACGGAGCGCGTCGCGGCCGAGCGCAACCGCGATGTGTTCTTTATCGGCCGGCTGGACGCCGACAAGGGCCCCGACCTGCTGGCGCGCGCGGCGCGGCGCGCCGGCGTGCGCCTGCGGCTGATCGGCGACGGCCCGCTGGCGCCGGCAATCGCGCGCGACCACCCCGAGGTCGAGTTGCTGGGCTGGCGAACCCGAGACGAGATCGCGGAATTGATCGGCGCGGCACGCATGGTGGTGTCGCCGACACGCTGCCGGGAAACCTTCGGCCTCGTCGCGCTGGAGGCATTGACCAGCGGCATCCCGGTCATCGTGTCGCGGTTTTTCGCAATGGGCGGCGAGATCGTCGACCGCGGTTTCGGGCTTGCCTGCGACCCCTACGACGAGGCCGGGCTGGCCGACGCGATCGGGGAATTGGCGCACGACGACCGGCGCGTCGGCGAGATCAGCCGCCGCGCCTTCGCTGCCGCCGGGGCGCTGGCGCCGACACCGGCGGAATGGTGCGCCAATCTGCTTTCCCTTTATGCAAGCCGCCTCGACGGAGCCAGCCGATGCTAGACCCCGCCATTACGGCAAACGATGGCGCATGGCCGCCGCCGCTGCCCGACGAAGGCCAGACGGTGACCCTCACCGACGCCGTGCTGTTCGTGAAGCGGTGGTTCTGGCTGATCGTCGGCTGCACGGCCGCCGCGGTGGCGCTGGCGATGGCCTATCTGATGACCACGCCGGCAGAGTACGTCGCCAGCGCGCAGGTGCTGATCGAGCCCGGCAAGCAGCAATTGCTGTGGCAGGAGACACCCGTCTCCGGCGTCTCGATCGACAACGCGC
Source organism: Alphaproteobacteria bacterium (assembly GCA_030041385.1). GTDB lineage: Bacteria > Pseudomonadota > Alphaproteobacteria > ATCC43930 > CGMCC-115725 > DATARH01. Next base: position 23,311 of record JASHNY010000145.1, on the reverse strand, counting down.
AGGTCGAAAGCCAGATCCAGGTGCTGCGTTCGGAGCAGATCGCCGACAGCGTGATCAGCGCCTTGAAATTGACCGACGACCCTGAGTTTCGCAGCAAATTGGCGAATTCGCCTTACGAGCGCCAACGCATCGCCCTCGCCCGGTTCGAGGATGCGCTGACCGCCCGCCGCATCGGCCAGAGCTATGTCATCGAGGTCGAGTTCCGCTCGACCAACGCGGCGAAGGCGGCCGAGATCGCCAACGCGATCACCACCGCCTATATCCGCGAGCAGCGCTCGGCCAAGACCGCGACCGCCGAGCAGGCCAGCAAATGGATGGAGACCCGGATCACCGAATTGGGGTTGAAGCTCAACGCCGCCGCCGCCGCCGCCCAGGAATACCGCGTCTCGCACGGCATCAACGATAACGGCAACGGCACCCAGAACCGGCTGATCGACAAATTGACCGAGCTTGAAGCGAGAGCCGAAGCCTACCGCAAACTCTACGAGAACTTCCTTGAACGGCTGACAGAGAACGAGCAGCAGGCGTCCTATCCGGTCTCGAACGCCCAGGTGATCACCGCGGCCTCGCGGCCGCTCGCCAAGAGCTCGCCCAAATCCAAGCTGGTCATGCTGCTGGCGATACTCGGCGGCCTGATCATCGGCCTCGCCGTCGCCGCCGCGCGCGCGATACTCGACGGCAGCGTCCGCAACGCCAAGCAGATCCGCCAGGCGCTCGGCCTCGACTGCCTCGGCTCCCTGCCGCTTTACCGGGTGCCGGCCGATGGCGAGCAGCCGGGCCGTCACGTCGAGATCGTCGACGCGCCGTTTTCGACCGCGAGCGAGGCGCTGCGCAGCATCAAGGTGTCGATCCACAGCGCCTGTCGCGGCACGCCGCCGCAATGCCTCGGGGTCCTCTCGTTATTGCCCGGCGACGGAGCCAGCACGATCGCGCTGAACCTCGCCGCATCGTTTGCGATGTCGGGCACCAAGACGCTGCTGATCGACGCCGATTTCCGCGAGCAGTCGCTGTCGCGCCGCCTGGCGCCGGGAGCGTCGGCGGGTCTGGTCGAGGCGCTGCGCGGCGGCGGCGCCAATACGATCGTCTTCGACCCGAAGACGACCGCTTACCTGCTGCCGCTGGCCGAGCGCGGGCCGGTGCCGAATTCGGCCGATCTGCTCGGCTCGCCGGCGATGCAGCGGCTGCTGCCGGAACTGAAGAACCTGTTCGCGACGGTCATCATCGACCTTCCCGCCCTGCTCCGCGTGGTCGATGCACGCGCGGTCGGCCCGCTGCTCGACGGCTGCATCCTGGTGGCGGCCTACGGCCGCACCCCGCTGCGGGCGCTGGAAGAGGCGGCAGCGATCCTGCGCGCCGACCGCGTGCCGCTGCTCGGGGTCATCATTACCCAGGTCGTCGAGGGCATCCCGCCGCTGCTCGGGATGCATCTCGATTGGCGGCGGCGTCAGGGCGCGCCGTCATGAGCGGGACCGCTGCCCTCTCTCATCAGGCGGTCAATTTCCGCCGTCATCGCGGCGATGAAGCGGTCGCGCGAGAAGGTGCGGGCGTGGGCAACGATTGCCCGCGGATCGAAATCGCCGGCGCGGAACCCTTCGACCGCCGCGATCAACGCGTCGATGCTCTGTTCGTCGAACAGCATGCCCGACAGGTTCGGGATCACGGTCTCGACGGCGCCGCCGCGCCCGTAGGCGATGACCGGCCGCCCGCTCGCCATCGCCTCCACCGGAACGATGCCGAAATCCTCTTCGCCCGGGAACACCAGCGCCTGGCAGCGGCTGTAGTGGTGGCGCAGGGCCTCGAACGGTTGCGGCCCCAGCACCGTGACCGTCGGCCCGGCGAGGCGGCGGATCGCGGCCAGCATCTCGCCGCCGCCGATCACCACCAGTTTCGCCCGCATCCGGTTGAACGCCTCGACCGCCAGCTCCGGCCGCTTGTACGGCACGAGCTCCCCGACCATCAGCATGTAATCCTCGCGCTGGCCGGCGCCGACCGGCGCGAACGCATCGACATCGACCGGCGGCCACACCACCGCCGCCTCGCGCCCGTAATAGCGGCGGATGCGTGCGGCCACGGCCCGGGAATTGGCGACGTAGCGATCGACCCGGGCGGCCGAGACCGCGTCCCACAGCCGCAGGTAGTGCGACAGCGGCGGCATCATCAGCCGGGTCAGGCGGCCCGAGCGTTCGCGGTAGTCGTGGAACATGTTCCACAAGTACCGCATCGGCGAATGGCAGTAGCACAGGTGCCGGGCGGTGGCGGGCGGAATGACGCCCTTTGCCGGCCCGGATTCGCTGCTGATCACGAGGTCGTAGCCGCGCAGGTCGAGCTGTTCGAGGGCGAGCGGCATCAACGGCAGGTAGCGCTTGTAAAGCCGTGCGGCAGCCGGCAGCGAGCCGATGAAACTGGTGGTGACGGAATGGCGGCGGATCGTGTTCGACACCGCATCCGGCACATAGACATGGGTGAAGATGTCGGCCTGCGGAAACATGTCGCACAAGGCCTCGACCACCTTTTCGCCGCCGCGCATGCCGACAAGCCAGTAGTGCACGATCGCGACCTTCATGACGGATGGGTCCCCTGCGCAGCGCGCCGCCGGTCGCAACAGAGAACCCCGCCGGCCCGCCGTCGTTCCCCACTCTTGCGTTGCCGGAAGAACGAGCGTGTCGTCGGATAGGCGAAGCTCGGTGGGCGGCGCCGGCCGGGTCACCCGAAACTCGGCCTACGGCACGATAGCCGGGCTCGGCACCGCGTTCGGCAGCGTCGTCGCCAGCGTTATCGTCGCGCATCGGCTCGGGGTCGAGCGCACCGGCGTCGTCGCCTTCGCGCTGTGGGTCGCCACCGTCACCGCCGCCGTCGTCGATTTGGGGGTGCAGGCAAGCCTGTCGCGCTACCTGCCGGAAATGATCGCCGCCGGCAAGGACGACGAGGCGCGCCGCCTGGCCGGAACCTTGCTGCGGGCGCTGGCGATTTCCTGCGGCGTCGCGTTGCTCGGCTTTGCCGCCTATGCGCTGTGGCGGCGGAAGACGGGCGTGTTTTCCGACGCGGAGGCGGCGTTGTGGATCCTGGTCGGGCTCGCCTGCGGGTTGCAGGCCCTGGCCGGGTTCACCTACGGCGCCTTGCGCGGCCTGCAGCGCTTCGACCGGCTGGCGGCGGTCGTCGCCATGTCGGTCGCCTGTCAGATTCTCGGCGTCGCGATCGGCTGCATGTGGTTCGGCACGGTCGGGGCGATGGCCGGGTATTGCGCCGGCAGCGCGGTGCCGGCGGCGCTCGGCTGCGTCTACGCCGGCTTCCGCGGCGCCGTCAGCGGCGAGATCGGGGCGCGCGTCCGGCGCTATGCGCTCTATTCCTGGGCTGCCGCGCTGTCATCGACCTTCGTGTGGTCGCGCGCGGAGCTGTTCTTTCTGCACCGCTCGACCGGCAGCGCGGCGGTTGGGCTGTTCACGGTCGGCGTGACCCTCGCCAACATGGCGGCGCAGGGCTCGGTCCTGTTGACCGCCGGCCTGCTCCCGTATTTCGCCGAAAACTTCGGCTCGCAAGCCCTGCCGCGGATGAAGGAGGCCTATGCCGCGGCGACGCGCCTGCTCGCCTTTCTGATCCTGCCGGCCTGCTTCGGCATGGCGGCGCTGTTGCCGGCCTTGCTGCCGATGATTTACGGCCGCGCCTTTGCGGCGGCGGTTCCGGCCGCGATCGTGATGGTATTGGCGGCCAGCGTCGCCGCGGTGTCCTCGGTCGCGACCAACGTCGTCATGGCGATGGACCGCAGCGATTTCATCTTTGCCAGCGGCGCGGCCGCCGCGGTGCTGGCGATCGTTGCCGGGTTCACGGTGATCCCGGCTTTCGGGTTGATCGGCGCGGCGGCGACCCGCGCGGCGATGCAGATTTTCGCGGTGGCGCTGGGCAACTGGTTCGTCTTCCGCCGGCTGCGTTTTCCCTTGCCGTTCGCAGGCCTGGCCAGGCTTCTGCTGGCCGCGGCGATCTGTGCGATCGCTGCGCGCGCGTCGCTGTACCTGGCGACGGGCGTGGCGGCGCTGGCGCTGGCTGTGGCGACGGGCATCGTCACCTATGCGGCTGCGGTCAGGGCCTTGGGTGCGCTCGATCCGGCGGATGCAGACCGGCTGCGCGCGATCTGCCGGGGCTTGCCGCACCCGCTGAGCACGATCGGCGAGCGCAGCCTCGCCCTGCTCTCTTCGTCTCCAGCGTTCGCCGGCACCAGTGCGCGGGGAGCCTCCGATGCAGGTTGAGCCGATCGGCCTGCTGACCATTGCGCTCGGCTTTCTCGGCTGGATCGCCGGGCCGACCTTCGCCGCCTATGTCTTCTTCTCCTCGACATTGCTCAGCGCCGCGGCGGCGATCCTGCTGACGAGCCTCGGCCAGGCCAACATCCAGCCCGCCCATTTGCTGCTGGGCTTTCTGGCGCTGGCGGCCCTCGTCCGGCGCGACACGGTGCGCCTCGTCGGCCGGTCGCTGGCGTTTCCGAACGAAGGCTTCTGGCTGTTGCTGACCGCGATCTACGCGGCCCTGTCGGCGATCTTTCTGCCCCGGATTCTGGCCGGCACGACCTATGTATTTGCGATCGCGCGCAGCATCACCGCCACCGAGATCGTAGCGATACCGCTGGAGCCGACCTCGGGCAACATCACCCAGACGGTCTACTTCATCGGCGATGTCGTCTGCTTCTATCTGTTCTACACCTACGCCTGCAAGCCGGGCGGGATCGCGGCGCTGATGCGCGCCGCCTTGGTGTGTACGGCGCTCGACCTGGTTTTTGCGACGATCGACCTCGTCACCTATTGGGGCGGCCTCGGCGACTGGCTGTCGGTCATCCGCACGGCCGACTATTCGATGCTGAACGAGGGCACCGTGCTCGGGTTCAAGCGCATCGTCGGGTCGTTTCCGGAGGCCTCCGCCTTTGCCTACTTCACCGTCGGCTTCTTCGCGTTCTGCACCAGATTGTGGCTGAGCGGCATCTACAAGCGGCTGACCGGGCCGCTGGCGCTGGCGACCTTCGTCACCCTGATCTTTGCCACCTCGAGCACGGGTTATGCCGCAATATGCGGGTTTCTCGGCGCGCTCTTCGTGGTCAGCCTGGTGCAGGTGCTGTCCGGACCGGTGGCGCCGCGCAGACTGATATTCGCGATGGTGGCGCCGGTCGTTCTTTGCGCCGGGCTCATCGGGCTAAGGCTGGATCATTCCGCCTGGGCGGTTGTTCAGCAGATGGTCAACCAGAGCGTCCTCGACAAGCTCGCTTCCAGTTCGGGGGTCGAGCGGACGATGTGGAACGACCAGGCGCTGACCAATTTCGTCGAGACCCACGGGCTCGGCGGCGGTGTCGGCAGCGTTCGGGCATCGAGCTTTCCGATCGCGGTGTTGGGCAATACCGGCGCGTTCGGCGCGGTGACATACGGGATGTTCCTGCTGAGAATGCTGTTCGCACGCAAGCACCGCTGGGCCGAGCCGTTTCCGGCCGCGTGCCAGAGCGCCGCGCGGTGGGCCTGCTTTGCCCAGCTTGTCGGCGCCTCCGTCGCCGGCAGTTTTATCGACCTTGGCCTGCCCTTTTTCATTTTTGCCGGTCTTGCCTGCGCCGGGCCGCAAACGGCGCGGTTCGCTCGCACCGCTTCGGCAAGGCCGGCCCTGTTCCCGGCGGAAGCCGCCTGATCTCGGATGTCGTCTGGAGCTGTTCACGTGCCGACCGCCTCGACCGAGCGCCGCATTCGGGTATTCGTCCATCTCGCCCACGGCTTCGGCGCGAAGCAATGGCAGGCGAAGTGGGAACGGGGCGAGATCATCGGGCTCAACGACCGGTTGCCCTATGGCTATTTCTGGGCCCAGGAAGACGGCTGCTCGGTCGAATATTCCGAGGATCGGAAAGAGGGACCGTTCGGCAAGCTGCTGCGGCTGGGCATGCGCCTGCTGCTCGGCTTCGACCTTGTTCATGCCTGGCGCAACCGGCGCGGGATCACCGGCGCGGAAATCGTGTGGACCCACACCGAATCGCAGTACCTGGCGGTTCTGCTGCTATTGCAAGCGTACCGGCGGTCGCGCCGGCCCAAGGTCCTGGCGCAGAGCGTCTGGCTGCTCGACCAGTGGTCGCGGTTGTCGCGGCCGAGACGCTGGGCCTACCGGAAGCTGATCGCCCAGGCGAGCGTGCTGACCGTGCATTCGCCCGAAAACCTGAAGCTCGTGCGGGCGCTGTTTCCGATGTGCCGGTCGGAGATGATCCCGTTCGGGGTCAAGGCCGAGACCATGGTGTCGCGCGACGCCGGGCGGGCCGCCCATCGCCCGGTGCGGGTCTTGTCCGTCGGCAACGATCGCCATCGCGACTGGGCGACGATCATCGCCGCCGTCAGGGAATGGCCCGGCTGCGTGCTCAGGGTTGTCGCCCCGCGGCTGGCCGCCGGATTGATCCGGCGCGCGAGCAATGTCGAGATCATCCATCCGAAAGCCAATGACGAATTGTCGGCACTGTACGATTGGGCCGACCTCGTCGCGTTGGCGATAAAGCCCAACCTGCATGCCTCGGGCATCACTGTCGTCGAAGAGGCGACGGTGTTCGGGGTGCCGGTCATCTGCACCGATACGGGCGGCCTCAAGGCCTATTTCTCCGATGCCGAGGTAAGGTACGTGCCGCCGGGCGAGCCGGAGGCGATGCGGCGGCAGATTGCGGCACTGGCCGAAGACGATCACGAACGCGGGGCGATGGTCGCCCGCGCGCGGGCGCGGATGATCGCCGGCGGGCTGACCTCGCGACATTTCGGGCGGCGCCACGCCGAGCTTTCGCGCGAGCTGCTGGGGGTCGGCACGAAAGGCGGCGGGATGCGGTCGCCGCTGCACTCGGCGACGATCGCATTGGCCGCCGCCGTGCTCGCCGCCGGTTTCGCGGGACGGAGCGAAGCCGCGCCGGGAATCGGCTCAAAGATCGATTTGTGTGCATTCCGGCCGAGCTTCACCGAGGATTTCAACACGCTCAGCGTGTCCCCCTGGGGCCAAAACGGCAGCCGCTGGATCGCCCACACGCCGTGGCACGGCGATTTCGGCGACGCCGCCTTCGTCGATCCGCAGCCGGGATTTCCATTCCGCGTGCACAACGGCATCCTGTCGATCGAGGCGCGCAAGAACGCAAACGGCAAGTGGCAATCCGGCCTGCTGGCCTCGGTGACGCCATCGGGCTCGGGTTTCGCCCAGCGCTACGGCTATTTCGAGATGCGCGCCAAATTGCCGCCCGGCCCGGGAACCTGGCCGGCCTTCTGGCTCAACTCGGTCCAGCAGCCGGGATCGAAGGCGCCCGGGGTCGAGATCGACGTGATCGAGTATTACGGCCAGTTCCCGGCCGCCTTTCACTCTGCCGTTCATGTCTGGAACAAGGTCGATCCCAAGAACAGCCGGGTCGAGGACCACATTACCAACGTTCCTTCCGGATCGCTGGTCAAGGGGTTCCACACCTACGGCGCCGATGTCGAAAAAAACTGGATCACCTTTTATCTGGATCGACGCGAGACCGGCCGCCTGCCGACCCCGCCAGAACTACGTGACCCGATGATGATACTGGTCAATCTGGCACTGGGGTCGGGCTGGCCGATCGACCATACGCCGAACCCGTCGATCATGCAGGTCGATTACATTCACGTGTACGAACCTTATCAGGGAGGGTGCCGTGCTCGGTGAAATTCTGCTTGGTTTTATGCGCTCGCGACCGGAATTGAAGGCGAGGCTGCGCATGACCCTGCGCAATTTCGGCTTCGACACCGCGGATTGGATGCGGGTTGTCATGTACCGGCGCTGCTTTGCTTTTGTGCAGAGCCTCATGCCGGACGCGCTGGATGTGCTGGAGATTTCGGCAGGGCCGCAATGGGCGCGCGAATTCACCTTCCGATCCTATACCGCGACCCAGTACCCGAACTTCGACATCTGCACCCAGACCCTTCCGGAACGCTTCGACCTGATCATCGCCGACCAGTTGTTCGAGCATCTGCGCTGGCCTTATCGCGCCGGGCGCAACGTGTTGAACATGCTGAAGCCGGGCGGCTACTTCATCATCACCGTGCCATTTCTGGTGCGGGTTCATGAGGCGCCGATCGATTGCAGCCGCTGGACCGAGTTGGGACTCTCGTACTTTCTGCAGGAATGCGGTTTCGACGCCGCTGACATCGTCACCGATTCATGGGGCAACCGGGCCTGCCTGAAGGCCAATCTGAGGAGCTGGCGCAAGTGCGGCCCGCTGAGCTCGATGGTCAACGAACCGGATTTTCCGCTCGTCGTCTGGGCGTTCGCCCGCAACCCGCTGCACGCCGAGGCCGACGAACCTGGCACCGCCGCGTCGGCCGGGGTGCTCCGCATGCTGCCGACCGCGGGCGAAGGCTTGCAGCGATGAGACGGCCGTGAACGTGCCCGGCATCCCAACCGAATTCCTGCGTATCGCGGGCGCGCAACCACGCGGCTTCCCCGGCGGCATCGCGACGGATGCCGGCCGTCGCGGCACTGCTTCCGCGAGGGCGGGCCGCACTGGCGAGCGCGTCGCCTATCTCGATGTCGCCCGCGGGATCGGCATTCTTCTGGTCGTTCTGGGTCATTGCATCGGCGGCGTGCACGCCGCCGGGCTGGTATCGGACGGGTCGCCGGCCTGGTTCTCTTTCTACCTGATCTATTCGTTCCACATGCCGCTGTTCTTCTTCCTCGCCGGCGTGTTTGTCGAAGCGCGGATCGTCAGCCGTCCCGGCCATTTTGCGGCAACCGCGGTGACGCGCATCGCCTATCCGTACTTCCTGTGGGGAGCGGTGCAGACGGCGTTTTCGATCCTGGCTGCGGGCGTCGTCAACAACCCGGTCGCCCTGCCGCCGGCCTACCAGTTCGTCAGCATGTTCTGGGCGCCGCCGGCGCAATTCTGGTTCCTCTACGTCCTGTTCTTTCTTCACCTCGTTGCGCTGATCGCCATCCGCACCGCAGGCCGGGTGGGTTTTGCCCTCGCCTTCGCGCTGATCTTCGCGGCCTGCGCCGTCTGGCCTGGGGTCGCCGGCTTCGTCACGCACTACGTGTCGGGCGCCGACATCCTGTTCTACGTGCTCGCCGTCCTCGTCGGCGGCTGGCTGGTAAACTGGCGCGGCCGCATCGCCAGCCCATATGCCCTGGCCCTGATCGGTGCCATCGTCTTCCTGTCGCTGGTCTGGATCGGGTGGCGCGCGCAGGCGAGCCCCGACAGCTATGCCACCCTGCCGGCCGCTTTCGCGGGCACTGCGGTGGTGGTGCTGCTGTGCCGGAGCGATGCGCTGCGCGAAAACCGGTGGCTCGCCTATCTCGGGCGCCGGTCCCTGACGATCTACGTATTGCACGTGCTCTGCGTCGCCGGCACCCGCATCGCCCTGCTGAAGGGGCTGCACGCCGCGAACCTCGCCGTGGTGTTTCCGGCCATCTTCGTCGCCGGCGTTGCCGGGCCGCTGATCGCCTACCGGATTGCGCAGGCCTTGCGGCTCAACGCGGCGCTGGGGTTGTCGTAGCCGTGTTCGGGCCGCCCCGGCTCGGCGGAAGCCGAAATGTCTTCAATCAATAGCAGGATCTTTGTCGATGCTTCACGCAACCTGGCTCAAGATCGAAAGCTCGCCGTTCTGGCACGGCGTCTACCGCAGCTATCGGACCTTGCCCGCGCCGGTGCGCGCCCCGTTGCGGGCGGTTTTGATGCCGCGCTGGCAGGTCGCCACCTATCTGGTCAGGGCCGCGGCGCACCGGCGGGTCGTGGCCGGCCCGTTTCGCGGCATGCGGGTCGAGTTGTCGCCGCTATCGGGACGGCATCTTCTCGGCTACATCCTGGGGTCCCAGGAGCTCGAATTGCGCGATGCGATCGGCCGCATCATCGCCCGCAGATATCCGACGATCCTCAATGTCGGCGCGGCCGACGGGTATTACGCGGTCGGGCTGGCATTGCAATCGCCGGCGACGCGGGTCGCGGCGTTCGAGGCATTGCCCGAGATGCGCCCGGTGATCGCGCGCACGGCGGCCGCCAACGGGGTGTCGGACCGGATCGCCATTGGCCGCACCTGCACCGCCGCCGACCTGCGCAACTGCCTCGATGCGGCGGCCTCGCCGGCTTTCGTGTTGATGGACATCGAGGGCGGCGAGGTCGAACTGCTCGACCCGGCGCGGGTGCCGCAACTGCGCCATGCCGACATCCTGGTCGAAACCCACGACGCGTTTGTCGCGCGCGCGACCGAAACCCTGATCGAGCGCTTCCAGCCGACGCACGAGATCGAATGTTACACCGCCCGGCCCCGCGTGCTCGGCGATTTTCCGCCCGGCTTTCTGCCCCGCATCAGGAAATGGTTTCCGCGCCTCGCTGTCGAATTGATGAACGAGCGGCGCACCGGATTGCAGCGCTGGCTGTTCCTGACCGCGCGCCGCCCGGATGCGGCGGATCCGGCAGGAAACGTGTAGTGGACATCGCCTTTGTTTCGGGCAACCCGCACCTTCCGCAGGTCTTCGGCGGCGTCGAGATCAACACTCACGCCCTCGCAGGGGAGCTGACCCGCCGCGGCAACCGCGTCTGGGTCCTGGCAAAGCTGTCATTGCGCAACCCCTTTGGCTGGTGGCGGGCGGCGCGGCTGAGCGCCGGCGGCGGGAAACTCTGGCTCGACCGCGACCTTGGCTATCCGGTGTTCCGCTCGCGGCAGCCGTGGATGCACGCCGGCGAATTGCCGCGCCCGACCGTGGCGATCGTGCAGAACGGTCCGATGCTCGATTTCGCCGCCGAATTCGGCCGTCTCGGCGTGCCGACGGTCGCCTATCTGCATGGGCTCGGCTTTCAAACCTGGCGGCGGGAACGCGATGCCCTGCCCTTCCGCGGCTATATCGCCAATTCCGAATTCACCGCCGGGCGGCTGCGCCGTGTGCACGGGCTCGACGCCGCGATCGTGCCGCCGCTGATCTATCACGCGCATTATGCCACGCCCGTGGTCGGCACGACGGTGACCTTCATCAACCCGGTCGCGGTGAAAGGTGTCGGCCTCGCCCTCGAAATCGCCGCGCTGTGCCCGGACATCCCATTCTGCTTCGTACGGGGCTGGCCGCTGGGATGGCGGGAATCGGCGCAGCTCAAGCGGCGGTTGGGGCGGCTCGGCAACGTCGGATTGCGCGACCGGACCGACGACATGCGCACCGTATACCGCGACACCAAGGTGCTGCTGGTGCCGAGCCAATGGGAAGACGAAACCTGGGGCCGCGTCGTCTCCGAGGCGCAGATCAGCGGCATTCCGGTTCTCGCCAGCGAGCGTGGCGGCTTGCCCGAGGCGGTGGGGCCCGGCGGCGTGATCCTCGCTCACGACGCGCCGGCCGAACGCTGGGCGGCGGCGCTGCGCGACCTGTGGTCGAACGAGCACCGCTATCGCGAGCTGTCGCAGGCGGCGCTGAGCCACGCCGCGCGCCCCGACCTCGACCCCGATCTCCAGATCGCCGCGTTGATCGGCGCGCTGCAACGCTTTGTCGCCTGACGCGGGTTTCGCTTGGGTCGCGGCCCCTTGTAAGCTGCCTCCGACAGGTAACGCAGCCGGAGAATGCGCAATGGCCGAGTACCGTTTTTGCCGGGTCGAAGACGAGGGCCGGATGCGCATCGTCACGATCAACCGCCCCGAGGTGTTGAATGCATTGCACGCCGAGGCGCACTGGGAATTCGACGGCATCTGGAACGAATTTGCCGCCGACCCGGAATTGTGGGTCGGCATCATCACCGGCGCTGGCGAGCGTGCCTTTTCCGCCGGCAACGACCTCAAGGTTCAGGCGGCTTCCGGGCGCGGCAATCGGCCGAAAACCGGGTTTGCCGGGCTGTGCCACCGCTTCGACCTCGACAAGCCGCTGATCGCCGCGGTCAACGGCATCGCGATGGGCGGCGGCTTCGAACTGGCGCTTGCCTGCGACCTGATCATCGCCGCGGAGAACGCCGTTTTTGCGCTGCCGGAACCGCGCGTCGGGCTCGTCGCGGGCGGCGGCGGGGTGCATCGCCTGCCGCGCATGATCCCGGAGAAGCAGGCGATGGGGATGATCCTGACCGGGCGGCGCGTCTCCGCCGCCGAAGGCAAGGCGCTCGGCTTCGTCACCGAGGTGGTGCCGCAGGGCGAGGCGTTGGCGGCGGCCAAGCGCTGGGCGGGGCAAATCCTCGAATGCTCGCCGATGGCGGTGCGGGCGTCGAAGCAGATGGTTCGGTGCGGCCAGGCCGAGCCGAGCCTCGCAGCGGCGATGACGGCGATCTACCCGGCCCAGCAGGCGAACCTCGACAGCGCGGATTATATCGAGGGCCCCAAGGCCTTTGCCGAAAGGCGCCGGCCCAATTGGCAGAACCGCTAAGTCATTTCCCTGGGCACGAAATCGCCCAAGCACCGCTTTGGCCGGGCTTGACCCGGCCATCCAGGTCCACGTCTGCCGCTACCGCGGAAGACGTGGACCCGCGGGTCATCCCGGACTTGATCCGGGGACCGCGGGAGGCGAATGACGGAAAGCGCTTCAAGCTGACAGAACCTTGCCCAAGTTCCGGCGGCCGGCGGCGCGATCCGGCTCAGTGGCCGCCGAACAGCGATTTCAGCGCCGCGCCGGGCGCTTTCAGGATCTCGGAGGGCAGCCGCGCCGCGCCGCCCTCCAAGCGATGGACGATGCCGGTCGCCAGGTTGGACGGGTCGGGCGCGTAGGTCGGATTTTCCCAGGTCCCGCCGACGTGAAACGGGATGCCGATATCGACGAGGCTCAGCCCCGGAATGCCCTGCCGCGCCGTCGGGACGAGGTGAAAATCGATCTGGTGGTTCACGAGGTTGACCACCCCGGTGCCGGTCAGCAGAACCGCCGGGCTGACCATGCTTAGATCGGTCGTCCGCAACAGGCCGTTCTCGATCGTGAATGTGCTGTGCATCGAGCTGAACTCGGTTCTGGCATTCCCGCCCACTGCGTCGGCCAGGATCTGCGCAGTCACCGTCGATTGCAGCACGCGGGCGACGGCCGCCAGGTCGACGCCGTAGATCGTGCCGCGGCCGACGCTGATCGCGCCTTTGCCGCCGAGTGCCTTGACGATGTCGGCTTCGCTTTGCCCGTGTGAGGCCAGATCGAGCTGCACGGCGCCCGCTCCGCCGATCTGGGTGATGCCGGCCACCTCGCCGAGAAAGGCTTGGACGTTGATCCCGTTCATGCTCAGCACGCTGCGAAAGTTCGGGATCGGGCCGCTCGCATCCACCGTCAGCGTGCCCGTGCCGGTGCCGCCATAGGCGGCGATGCGGCTGAGCCGAGCCTGCAGCACCCCGTTGTGAAGCGTTGCGCTCAGCACTGCGCCATCGATCCTGAAATCCGGGAGCATGATTCGGCCGATCGTCAGTGACAAATCAGCGTCGAGCCCCTTCAGCCCGCCGAGCGCGAGCGGCGTGTCGCGGTGCACCTGCGCAGCGGCGGCGGCCACGTCAGCCGAGGTGCCCGGCGCGAGATAGGGGCGGACATCGATATGATCGACCGCCAGCGTGCCCTTGATCGCCGGGATCGCGCGGCCGGTATCGAGCGACAGATCGCCGGTCAGCTTCATGCCGTCGAGCAGGATCGTCGCATTGGAAAGCGCGTAGGCATCGCCCCGGGACGAGATTTTGCCGACGATCCCGACCGCGCCGAAGCCGTTGCCCGGCGGAAGGGCCTGACCCGCCCACGCCGCCAGGCGGCGCAGCGACACGGCATTCAGGGTCAGGTTTCCGGCCAACGAGCCGGACGGATCGAGACTGCCGGCGAAGTCGGCGCTGAACAGGTCGCAATCGAGCTTGACCCGGGCTGTGGCCGGCCGCCCGCCGATGAAGCCTTGCAGATCGCCGAGCCGCGCGTGGAGCCGCAGCGGCACGGAATTGTAGGTCGCCGTGCCGTCGAGATCGAGCCGCCGGGCGCCGGCGACATCGGTGCTGTCGAGGGTCAACTCGACATGGCTCAGCGTCCTGCTTTTCCCGGAGCGGGCGTCGAAATACGCGACCGTCCCGTCCTCGATGCGCACGCTGCCGAAGCCCAGCCTCACCGGCGCCGACGGGTTCGGCTCCAGCCGCACGGCGCCGGCGCCCCGAGCCGCCTGCCAGTTGCCGATGCCGTTACTGCCCACCTCGAGGTGAATGACCGGCTGCTTCAGCACGATCTTGGTTACGTCGAGATGGCCGGACAGCAGCGGTGCCAGCCGAGCGACGACCACGATCTTGCCGACCGTGACCATCTCTTTCTCGCGATCGCCGGCCGCGTTGGCGACCGCGACGTCCTTGAGCGAGATGCCGAGCCGCGGGTAGACCGCCAGATGCAGCGGCCCGCCGATCCGCACCTCGCGACCGAGGGCGTGGCTGGCCGCCGCTTCCAGCGGGCCGCGAAAAACGTCGAGCGGCACCAGCAGGGCGGCGATGATCAGCCCGGCGACGATCGCCGCGACAGACAGCAGAACGATATGGCCTCGCTTCATGGTCCCGCCCCGCTTGAGCCGCGGCGGCGACGGCCGCCGTTCAGCCGGTCACGGCAATGTTGCGCCGCCGGTATAGCGGCGCCAAGCGCTCATCTGGATGCCCGAGGTCAGGCAATGCACGACCACCGGCCTCGTCTTGACCGCAAAGGCGCGGGCAATGCCGTCGGCGATTTCGGATTCGGCGCGGATCGTGATCCCCTCGGCGCCGAAGCTGCGCGCCCAGGCGGCGAAATCGGGGTTGGTGAGGCGCGTCCCTTCCATGAACTTGCGCTCGGGATAGCGCACATAGGAATGCATCCCGATCGTGCCGTACATGCTGTTGTCGGAAATGACCATGATCGGCGCCGCGCCGTATTGCATCGCGGTAGCGATCTCGTTGCCCATCATCAAGGCGCCGCCATCGCCGACAAAGGCGACGACCTGACGCCCCGGGCGGCGCAACGAGGCGGCGACCGCCATCGGCATCCCCGACCCCATCGCGCCGACGACGCTCGACAAAAACACCTGGCCCTGGCGGAAGCCGATATAGCGATGCACAAAGCTGCCGAAATTGCCGGCGTCGGTGGTGATGGTCGCGTCGGACGCCAGGTGCTTATCGACCTCGCAGACGATCGCGGCGAAATTGATCCCGTCGCTGGTCGGCTCCCATTCCTTGGCCAATAATTTCCGGTGGATCGTATTGAGCCCGGCGACCCAGCCGGCCCGCTTTGACGCATCCGCCGGCGCGCCGCGCCCGAGCAGCGCCTTGACCACCTCGTAAGGGCTTGCCGGAATGCCGAGATCGGGCCGCCACACCCGGCCGACCTCGTTGGCATCGGGCCAGACATGGACAAACGGCAATTGCGGCTGTGGCGCCGCCGGAAAGCTGTAGGACTGGCTGACCGTGTCGGTCATCCGCTCGCCGAGCGCGACCAGCAGGTCGGCCTTTTTCATCTCGGAAATTTGCGGCGGCGGCACGCGGATGCCCATATAGCCGCCGTAATTCGGGTGGGTCGCGTCAAAAAGCTGCGGCCGGCGATGGGTCGGGCTGATCGGCAACACCCACTCCTCGGCGAGCCGGTTGAGGTCGGCGAAGGCCGCATTGTCGGCGACCGCATCGGCCAGCATCGCACCGCCGACCAGAACGAGCGGCCGTTCGGCCTTGGCCAGCATGTCGGCGAGGCGGTCGAGGTCTTCGGCGCGCGGGCCCGGCACGACGCGCGGGCGCGGCCGGTTCAGCGCCGCCTCGGTCTCTTCATCGAATATGTCCTCGGGCAGGATGACCGCGACCGGTCCCGGCGTACCGCTTTCGGCCACGTGAAAGGCGCGGGCGATCGCCTCCGACGCCTGCTCGGGCTCGTTGACCTCGATGACCAGCTTGGTCACATCGCTGAGCAGCCGCGAATAATTCTGCTCCTGCAGGGCAAGGCGGCCGAAATCGGC
This sequence comes from Alphaproteobacteria bacterium, assembly GCA_030041385.1. Lineage (GTDB taxonomy): Bacteria > Pseudomonadota > Alphaproteobacteria > ATCC43930 > CGMCC-115725 > DATARH01. The sequence goes on along the minus strand of JASHNY010000145.1, from coordinate 7,458 downwards.
GCGCTCGACCTGGCCGACCAGCATCACCATCGGGGTCGCGTCGTGATAGGCCGAATGCAATGACACCATCGCATTCGACAGGCCCGGCCCGCGCGACACCATCGCCACCCCGGCGCGGCTTCTGAGCCGCCCGTCGGCGACCGCCATGTAGCCGGCCCCGCCTTCGTGCCGGCACACGACGAGGCGCATCGAATTGCGCTCGATCAGCGCGCTGGTCAGCCCGATATAGCTTTCCCCCGGAACGCAATAGACCTGGTCGACCTCATGCGCTTCGAGGCTTTCGGCAAGGAGGCGCGCAACGGTTTGGCTCATCTTCGATTCCCTGCAGCGGAAAAGGCGAGATTACCCAGCCCGGCGATTCTGCGATAGTCGCCGCAAAATGCAGGGAGGCGACGCGATGAAGCGCAGCACCGAGCGGTTTTTGTGCACCCATACCGGCAGCCTGCCGCGGCCTGCGGAGCTGGTGCGGACGATGTTCGCCAAGGAAGAGGGCGTGCCGGTCGATCCCGCCGCGCTCGCCCGGCAGATCCGTGGCGCGGTCGGCGACATCGTGCGCAAGCAGGCGGAGGCCGGCATCGACATCGTCAACGACGGCGAGATGTCGAAGCCGAGCTATGCGACCTACGTCAAGGACCGGCTCGACGGGTTCGGCGGCGAAAGCCACCCGCTGACCTACCAGGACCTGGTGGAGTTTCCCGAATTGGCGCGGCGCGTATTCGGCGACCCCGGCCGCGCCCGCCGCAAGACGCCCGGCTGCACCGGGCCGGTTCGCGCCCTTGACACCGCGGCGGCGCAGCAGGACGCCGACAACCTTGCCGCCGCGCTCGGCGGTGTGCCGGCGGCGGAGGGGTTTCTGACCGCCGCCTCGCCCGGCCTCATCTCGCTGTTCTTTCACAACGGCCATTATCCGACGCACGAGGCCTATCTCGCCGACATCGCCGAGGCGATGCGGCCGGAATACGAAACCGTCGCCAATGCCGGGCTCATTCTGCAGATCGACTGCCCCGATCTGGCGATGGGCCGGCACATCCAGTTCGCCGGTCTGTCGACCGCCGAATTCCGCCGGATGGCCCGGCTCCATATCGAGGCACTCAACCACGCGCTGCGCAACATCCCGGCTGACCGGCTGAGATTGCATCTATGCTGGGGCAATTACGAAGGGCCGCATCACTGCGACGTGCCGCTCAGGGACATCATCGACATCGTCTTCGCGGCGAAGCCGATGGGGCTGTCGTTCGAGGCGGCGAACCCGCGCCACGCCCATGAATGGGCTGTGTTCGAGACCGTCAAACTGCCCGACGGCAAGGTGCTGATCCCCGGCGTCCTCGAGTCGAAGACGAACTTCATCGAGCACCCGGAATTGATCGCCCAGCGCATCGGCCGCTACGCCCGCCTCGTCGGCCGCGAAAACGTGATCGCCGGCAGCGATTGCGGCTATGGCACCTGGGTCGGCCAGGCCGCGGTCGACCCGCAAGTGGTGTGGGCCAAGTTCGCGGCGATGGCCGAGGGCTGCCGGCTGGCGACAAAAGAGTTTTGGCAATCGTAGGATGGGTTGAGCACAGCGAAACCCATCAAAATCAACATTCTCAACGCGAAGGACGCCAAGGATACGCAAAGCTCGCGAAGGCGCCAGACTCTTTGCGTTCTTCGCGCGTCCCTTTGCGCCCTTTGCGTTACCTGTCTTGATGGGCTTCGCTATGCTCAGCCCATCCTACGAAGGGAACGGGAACATGGCAGCACCGCAAAACCAGATCGAGGCCGATTTCGTCATTGTCGGGGCCGGTTCGGCCGGGTGCGCGCTCGCCGCGCGGCTCTCCGAGGACCCGGCGACGCGGGTCATCCTGATCGAGGCCGGCGGCGACGACACCAACCGCTGGATCCACATCCCGCTCGGCTTCGGCAAGACTTTTGCCGACCCGTCGGTCAACTGGTGCTACGAGACCGAGCCCGATGTCGGCGCCGCCGGGCGCAAGGTGTTCTGGCCGCGCGGCAAGGTGCTCGGCGGGTCGTCGTCGATCAACGGCATGGTCTATATCCGCGGCCAGGCCGAAGATTTCGACCATTGGCGCCAGCTCGGCTGCACCGGATGGTCGTTTGCCGACGTCCTGCCCTATTTCAAGCGCGCCGAGCACCAGGTGCGCGGTGCCGATGAGTTCCACGGCACCGGCGGGCCGCTCTGCGTCTCCGACGTGCCCGACCATCATCCGATCTGCGAAGCCTTTATCGCCGGCGCGATGGCGCTGGGGTATGAGCGCAACGACGATTTCAACGGCGCCCGCCAGGACGGGGTCGGCTATCACCAGACGACGACGCGCAACGGCAGGCGCTGCTCGACCGCGGTCGGCTATCTGCGCCCGGTGATGCAGCGCCCGAACCTGCGCGTCGTGACCGAGGCGTTGAGCGAACGGATCGAACTGGCCGGGCGGCGCGCCACGGGGATCGTCTTCAGCCGTCATGGCGAGACCTGGACCGCGCGCGCCGGGCGCGAGGTGATCCTGTGCAGCGGCGCGGTCAATTCGCCGCAATTGTTGATGCTGTCGGGGATCGGCCCGCAGGAGCCGCTTTCCGGGTTCGGCATCCCGGTCGTGCACGCGCTGCCGGGCGTCGGCCAAAGCTTGCAGGACCACTATTCCGCCCCGATCAAGTTGAAGGCGCGGCTGCCGATCACGGTCAACGACGTGATGCTGAGCAATGTGCGGAAAGTGCAGGAGGGGCTGAAATACTACCTGTTCCGCAACGGCGCCTTGGCGACGATCTCGTCGCCGGCGGCATTGTTCATCCGCACCCGCCCGGAACTCGCCTCGCCCGACGTCAAGATCTCGATCTCGCCGTTCAGCGCCGACCGCCCGCAGGATGGTTTGCACAAATGGTCGGGCTTCACGACGATCGCCTATCAGCTTCGCCCCGAAAGCCGCGGCGAAATCCGCCTGAAAAGCGCCAATCCGGCCGATCCGCCGGCGATGATCCCCAACTATTTGAGCGAGGAAACCGACCGGCGCGCGATCGTCGACGGGCTCAAGACCGCGCGGCAAATCCTTGCCGGCCCGCATCTGGCACCGTTCATCGCCTCCGAATACCTGCCCGGACCGGCGGTGCAGAGCGACGAGGAATTGCTGGATTACGCGCGCCAGCGCGGCGGCACGGTGTACCACCCGACCAGCACCTGCAAGATGGGCATCGACCCGATGGCCGTGGTCGGCCCGGATTTGCGGGTGCACGGCATCGCCGGCTTGCGCGTCGCCGACGCCTCGGTGATGCCGACCGTCGTCTCGGGCAACACCAACGCCGCGACGATCATGATCGGCGAGAAATGCGCCGACCTCGTGCGCGAGGACCTGCGCGCGGCAGCCTAAAGCACGATCTGGCCATACGAACTCGTCATTCCCGCGCAAGCGCGAACCCGGAGCGATCGGCTCGTCACTCCGCCTGGGCTCCCGCTTTCGCGGGGGCGACGATTGAACGGTTCAGCCTTGCCCGATCAGGCGCTTACGCCCCCGGCGGGAAGAACACCACCATCCGCACCTCGATGCTCTCCCGCGGCGGCGCGTCGGGCGGTGTGGCCGGATCGGTGAACCCACCATGCGCGGAAAACCGCGCCGCCCCGGACCGCGCCGAATCGAAACAGCGGATCAGCACGTATTCGTCGGCCTGCATATGCGGGAAATAGAACCAGCGCTGCGCCGGGTTATAGGTGACCGAATAAGTCTCGCCGGCCCGGTCGGGATAGCGCAGATCGCTGGCAACCAGATTTTCCTCGTCAAGGCTTTCGGCATCGCACAGCGCCAGCGGGTTTTTCAACAACGGCCCGGCGATCGGCCGCCACAGATTGATTATCGCATAGCGCTGCTTGAGCAGCTGCTCGGCCTGCGGGCCCATCAGGTCGCGCACCCGCTGCGGCGACGACCAGGTCGTGTAGTCGTTGTGGACCCGAGACGACGGCATCTTGACGCCGCTGCCCTTGACCGCGGCCTTGGCCTCGTTGCGCACGATATGGTCGAACGCGAAGGCGCGGTTGGCGCCGGTAGCCTTTTTGACGATTTCTTCGCACTCGGCATAGAAGACCGAGACGATCTGGCTCTCGTCGTAGAAATTGGTGACGGCGGTCGGGCCGCGCCGCAATACGAAGCCTTCGTGGTCCAGCGACAGCCGGTCGGCCACGGCACGCCCGTCATGCACCAATACCTCGTGCGCTTCCTGGCGGCCGGTGCGCACCGGGGTGCCCGGCGGCGGGTCGTAATTATAGGCGACCGGCTTTTCCGCCATCGGCACGAGGAAGTTGAGCGGCGCGACGATGCCCTTCAATTCGCGAGATGCCAAACCGTCCATGATGCCCTCCGCGTTGCGGCTTGTACTGCGAGGATAACGCATCGCGCCGCCGATTGAGCTATCTATAAATCGGCTGGGCATCGGCGTTACCGGAAGGGCGGCATGGCGCGATTTTCCGACGAAGCGTGGGCGGCGACCGGCGCATTGCGCGCCGCGATCCACGCCCTTCCCTTCATCGCCGAACTGACCGGCGGATCGCTGTCGCGGGCGCGGTTCCAGACCTACATCACCCAGGACGCGCTCTATCTCGGCCAGTTCGCCCGCGCGCTCGCGATGGCCGCGGCCAAGGCCCCCGACACCGCCGGGCTGGAAGCCTTCGGCAAGTGGGCCTTGGGCGCCGTCGCGGTCGAGCGGGAACTGCACCGCCATTTTCTCGCCGCGTTCGGGGTCGATCCGGCAGCGGCGGAGCGCGCCGAGCCTGCGCCCGATTGCCTCGCCTACACCAGCTATCTGCTGGCGACGGCCTATCACGAGCCATGGGCGGTGACGGTGGCGGCATTATTGCCGTGCTTCTGGATCTACTGGGATATCGGCAGTGCGATCGCCGGCAAGGCAGCGCCCGACAACCCTTACCGCGCCTGGATTGACACCTATGCCGGCGATGCTTTCGGCGAGGCGGTCAAGGCGATGATCGCCACCGCCGACCGTGCCGCCGATGCGATGACAGGCACCGCCCGCACCCGGATGCACAGCGCATTCACTCGCGCCTGCCAATACGAATACCTGTTCTGGGATGGCGCCTACCAACAGCGCGGCTGGCCCGCCGGGTGACGTAACTCAGCCCGGCAGCATCCCGAGCGTCACCAGTTCGGCGCGCAGCGCCTGCGCGCCGGTGAAATGGATGCCGTGGATGCCGATGCCGGCCGCACCTTCGGCATTGGCCTGGCTGTCGTCGATGAACACCGCTGCGTGAGGGTCGATCGCGAACCGTTGAACAAGGAGCGAGTATATGCGCGGATCGGGTTTCAATACGCCGATTTCGCCCGACACGAGAATGCCGCGAAACCAGCCGAGGAAGTCGAACCGCGCCAGACCCAGCGGGTAGGTCTCGGCCGACCAGTTGGTCAGCCCGTAGAGCGGCGTGCCCCGGCGGCGCAACTCGGCCAGTATCTCAACCGTTCCGGCGATCGGCCCGGCCATCATCTCGTCGAACCGGCCGTAATAGGCGTCGATCAGTTCGGCGCGATGCGGATGAGCCGCCTTCAGTTCGCGCGCGGCGTCGGCACAGCGGCGCCCGGCATCCTGAAGGCGGTTCCATTCCGGCGTGCATACGGTGGAGAGGAACTCCTCCATCGCCGCGGTGTCTCCACCGAAAAATTTGCGATAGAGGTGACGCGGGTTCCAGTCGATCAGCACCCCGCCGAGGTCGAAGATCGCGATCGAGCGTCGCTGCTGTTCCACCTCTACTTCCTCCGCAGCGCCGAAGGGGGGCGTGGGCGGGCGTCGCCGCGCCGGTCACAGCCCCAGCAGTTTCGCCGCGGTCGCACCGAGGATTTTGACCCGGTCTTCATCGCTGAGGCCGGGGATATCCATGATGTGGTCGACCGGCGCGGTGTTCCACGGGAACGGATAGTCGGTGCCGAGCACGACATGGTCGATCCCGGCTTCGGCGATCAGGTGGCGCATGCCTTCGCCGGTGAACATGATCGAATCGAAATAGAGCTGGCCGCCTCTGATGTATTCGGTCGGCCTTTTCTTCGGCAGCGGGCCGACCCGGTTCGGGAAGGTCGTGATCACCGCGTCCGAGCGGTTGGCGTAGGACGGCAGGAAGCCGCCGCCATGCGCGGCGCAGATCTTGAGGCCGGGGAAGCGGTCGAGCGTCCCTTCGAAGATCAGGTGCGACAGCGCGATCGTGGTTTCGAGCGGGTTGCCGATCGTGTTGGTGAGGAGACCGTTACCGGCGAGCCGCCCGCTCGGCTCCAACTCGCGCGTGCCGAGCGGGTGCATGAACACGAGCACCCCCAGCTCCTCGCATTTCTGCCAGAACGGATGGAATTTGGGGTTGGCAAGGTCCTCGCCCGCGCACGAGCCGGCGACGCCGACGCCGCGGAAGCCGAGGTTCTTGACCGCGTGCTCGACCTGCTGTGCGGCAAGGTCGGGAAATTGCAATGACGCCGTGGCAAACGCGACGAAGCGGTCAGGGTGCGAGGCGCAGAACTGCGTCAGCGTCTCGTTGTTGACGCGGATCAGCTCGGCGGCGTGGTCGCGGTCGGCGCGGTACCAGAACGGGTTGATGCTGAGCGCCTCGACATCGACGCCCGACCGGTCCATCTGAGCCAGCCGGTCGCCGATGTTTTCCCAGAGAAGCCCGGGCGCTTCGAGCGGATGATTGATGATTTTCGCCGCATCGGGCACGACGCAATGGGCGTGCACATCGACGGTCTTGACCCGCTTGCCGCTGACGACGACCTCGCGCCGGCCATGCGCATGCGCATGGCCCGACCCGCCGCCCGAACTGGCGCTCGCCCCCGCGCTGGCGGTCAGCTCGCAGCCGACAAAGGCAAGCCCCGGCGCGGTATGAGAGTGTTCGCTGATCCCCATGGTGTTTTCTCCCCTTTTTCGGATTTCGCTTTGTCGCAGAGACGGTGAGGCAGCGAGAAATTTCGCCGCCTCGTCGGTTGTTTGGCAAGGATCGAGGTTACAGTGCGTCGGCGACAGCGGCGTGAAAGCGCTTGATCGCGGCCAGATGCTCGGCCAGCGTTCGGCCGGCAATGCGGCGATGATGGCGGCGATCGAATGTCGTCGTCAGGCAGAGATGCGTGGCGCCGGCCGATTTCCAGAACCTGGCGTCCTTGGCCCAATCGGCCTCGCTGCCCGTGCCCATCGACACCCATACCTCGATGCCGACCGCCTTCGGGTCGCGGCCGGCCGCTTCGGTCATGCGGCGCAACTGCCCGAACACGTCGAGCGCGCTCTGGTCGGGCGGATAGGCGTTGGGCATCCAGCCGTCGCCCCATTTGGCGATGCGCGGCAGGGTGCGCTCGTGATGGCCGCCATACCATACCGGCACCTTGCCAGAAGCCGGGCGCGGGTTGATGCCGGCATCGTCGATCGTGTGCCAGCGCCCCTTGAAATTCACATGCGGCTCGGCCCACAGCGCCTGCATAACCTGCACCTGCTCTTCCGAGCGGC
>JASHNY010000043.1 GCA_030041385.1 Alphaproteobacteria bacterium | reverse complement strand
CCGGACCGGGCGATGGTGCCAAGATTCTCGATCAGCTCGTCGCGGTTCATGCCGATCCCGTTATCGGCGATCGTCAGGGTGCGCGAGGATTTGACCGGGGTCAGCACGACCCGGTAGTGGGCATCGCCTTCGACAAGGCCCGGCTCGGTCAGCGCCGCGTAACGCAGCCGGTCGCAGGCGTCGGAGGCGTTGGAGATCAGCTCGCGCAGGAAGATCTGCTTCTCGCTGTAAAGCGAATGCGCGACGATATCGAGGAGCCGGCTGGTCTCGGCCGCAAAGCTCCGCGTTTCCGGGGTGTTTTCTTGCGTCATCGACAGGCGTAAGGCAGGAGTATCGGGAACGTTGCCGAATATGTGACGGCCGGCCGGGGTCGGCAAGCCTCAGGGACACCGAAGCGTGTCACCGGGACGAACAGGGGAGGACCATGATCAGCGGCCACACGACCCTGATCGCCCATCTCGGCTATCCGACCGAGACCTTCAAGGCGCCGCTGATCTACAACCCGTGGTTCGAGCGCCGCGGCATCGATGCGGTGGTTGTGCCGATGGGGGTCAGGGAAGGCGATCTCGATGCGTTTCTGCCCGCCCTCTTCCGCCTCAGCAACATTCGCGGCGCGCTGGTGACGATGCCGCACAAGGTTGCCGCGGTGTCGCTGCTCGACGAGGCGAGCGTCGCGGTCAAGATCGCCGGCTCGTGCAATGCAATATTACGCCGGCCGGACGGCACCCTTTGCGGTGACATGTTCGACGGCGCCGGCTTTACCCGCGGGGCCAAACGCAAGGGCTTCGATTTTGCCGGCACCGATTGCCTGGTGGTCGGCGCCGGCGGGGTCGGCTCGGCGATCGCCGCGGCGATCGCTGCCGAAGCGCCGGCATCGTTATCGCTGGTCGATGTCCGCCCCGGCCTCGCCGAGAGCCTCGCCCACCGCCTGCGCCGGCACTATCCGGGGCTGCGCGTCGCCATCCGCACAAACGATCCGGCCGGGTATCACCTCGTCGTCAACGCGACGCCGCTGGGCATGAACCCCGGCGACCCCTTGCCGTTCGACCCGACGCGGCTCGACCGCAACGCGTTTGTCGGCGAGGTGGTGATGAAGGCCGAGATGACGCCGCTGCTCGAAGCGGCCGCCCGGCGCGGCTGCCGATATCAGGTCGGCACCGACATGCTGTTCGAGCAGATCCCGGCCTATCTCGAATTCTTCGGCTACGGCACGACGACGCCCGAAGAACTGCGCGCCGTGGCCCGCATCACCTATTGAGCCGCCACCCTAGGGAGGCCGACTTGCAGACCGCGATCGCCACCGTTTCGTTGAGCGGTACGCTGGATGAAAAGCTTGAGGCGATCGCCGGCGCGAAGTTCACCGGCGTCGAGATTTTCGAGAACGACCTCTTGTCGTTCAACGGCACCCCGCGCGAAGTGCGCGGGATCGTCGACGGGCTCGGGCTGCGCACGATCACCTTCCAGCCGTTCCGCGATTTCGAGGGCATGGCCGAGCCGCAGCGGACGCGCGTGTTTTCGCGCGCCGAGCGCAAATTCGACCTGATGCAGGAACTGGGCTGCGACCTGCTCCTCGTGTGCAGCAATGTGTCGCCCGAGGCGCAGGGCGGCATCGACCGCGCCGCCGCCGATTTTCACGAGCTCGGCGAGCGCGCGGCAAAGCGCGGGCTGCGGGTCGCCTTCGAGGCGCTGGCCTGGGGCCGCCATGTCAACGACTACCGCGATTCCTGGGAGATCGTGCGCCGCACCGACCACCCGGCCGTTGGTCTCGTGCTCGACAGCTTTCACGTGCTGGTGCGCGGCACCGATCTGCGGCCGATCCGGTCGATCCCGAAAGACCGCATCTTCCTGGTCCAGATCGCCGACGCGCCGCTTCTCGACATGGACTACCTGTCGTGGAGCCGCCATTACCGCTGCTTTCCGGGCCAGGGCGAGCTGGCGATCGGCGAGTTCATGGCGGCGTTGCAGGCCACCGGGTTCGCCGGGCTGGTCTCGCTCGAAATCTTCAGCGACCGGTTCCGCGCCGGCTCGGCGCGCAGCGTCGCCATCGACGGGCAGCGCTCGCTCCTGTTCATGTTCGACCGATTGCGCCAGGCGACGGGCGCGGCGGTGCCCGGGATCAGGGCGCTGCCCCCGCCGTCGAAGGTTGCCGGGATCGAGTTTCTCGAATTCGCTATGGACGACGCCTCGGCCGCCCCGTTCGAGAGATTTCTCGCCGGCATGGGCTTTGCCCGGGCCGGGCTGCACCGCTCGAAAGACGTGACGCGGTGGCGCCAGGGCGACATCAACATCGTCGTCAACCGCGAGAAGGAAGGGTTCGCCCATTCGTTCGGCATCGTGCACGGGCCGTCGGTCTGTGCGATGGCGCTGCGCGTCGATGACGCCGCCGCCACGGTCGCGCGCGCGGTGCGGCTGCTCGACCGGCCGTTCCGGCAGGCGGTCGGGGCGGGCGAACTGCATATTCCGGCGGTACGCGGGGTCGGCGGCAGCCTGATCTATTTCGTCGATGACAAGAGCGAGCTCGGCCGGCTGTGGGATGTCGATTTCGCGCCGGTTGCCGATACCGGCGGGGCAGACGCCGGATTGACCCGGTTCGACCACCTGTCGCAGACGATGTACTTCGAAGAGATGCTGACCTGGCTGCTGTTCTACACCTCGCTCTTCGATGTGCAGAAGGCGCCGGTGCAGGACGTGATCGACCCGAGCGGGATCGTGCAGAGCCAGGCGATCGAGGCGGCGGGCGACGCCGCTGTGCGCCTCGTGCTCAATGCCTCGCAAAGCCGCCAGACCATGGCCTCGCGCTTTGTCGACGATTTCTTCGGCTCGGGGGTGCAGCAGATCGCGCTCGCCAGCGACGACATCCTCCGCACGGTCGGGCGGCTCACCGCCAACGGCATCGATTTCCTGGCGATTCCGGAGAACTATTACGATGATCTGGGGGCGCGCAGCGACCTCGATCCGGGCCGGATCGAGCGGCTGCGCGCGGCGAACATCCTTTACGACCGTGACGGCGCCGCCGAGTTCCTCCACGCCTATACGCGGACGCTTGACGGCGGCTTCTATTTCGAGATCGTCGAGCGCCGCGGCTATCGCGGCTACGGTGCGGTCAACGCCCCGATCCGCCTTGCCGCACAGGCGCGGCTGGCCCGGCCGCGCGACCTGCCGGGGCGGTAGGGCCGCGCCTCAGGCGGCGTCGCGCACCCCGCGGCGCCAGCGGTCGATGGTCTGGGCAATCGCCGAGGAATCCTCGACGTCGTTGGCCCATGCCGCGGCGAACGAGGCGGTGGAGCTGCGCGGCCGGCTGTTTTCGGGCAGCGGGGTGAAGCAGATCCGCATCGGCATCGACACGCCCTCGCCGACCGCAATCGCCTCGCCGTTGCGCAGCGCCGGCAGGAAATTCATCAGCCCGTGCGAAGCCTCGGGCAAGGCGCCGCGCACGATCTCCTGGTCCTCATGGTTGCTCATGCGCAATGCGAACAGCGTGTTGCATTCCGATAACAGCCCGGGCGCCAGATCGGTCGGCCGCTGGCTGACGACGCACAGCGAGACGCCGTATTTGCGCCCTTCCTTGGCGATCCGCGACAGGGCGCGCTTGGCCGGCTCGAAACCGAGCCCGCGGTCGCGCGGGGCGTAGCGGTGCGCCTCCTCGCAGACGATCGTGATCGGGATCGGAGCTTCGCTCCACAGTGAGAAATCGAAGGTCAGCCGGCAGATCACCGAGATCACGACGTTCAGCACCTCGGACGGCACGCCGGAAATGTCGAGGATCGTCACCGGCTGGCCGTTGACCGGGATGCGGAACAATTGCGACAGCACGTCCGACATGTCGTCGCGCAGGCTGAGGCTCGCCCCGAACACGAACGCGTAGCGGCCGTCGGTCTGCAGCGCCAGGATGCGCGACTTGACGATCTGGTACGCGGCGACGCTCTCGCCGCGATTGAGCGCGCCCATTGCGGTGTCGAGAAAACGCAGCACGTCGGACATCCGATACGGTACCGGGGTGTCGACGGTGCCGCGCTGGTCGAGCCCGGCCTTGACGAAATGGGAGTGCTTGGCCGTCAAGACCGCTTCGCCGAGTATCTTCACCTGGTCGGCATCGCGCCCTCGGCCGAGCACCAGCTCGGTCAATTCCTCGAAATTGAACAGCCAATACGGCAGGTGCAGCCCGTCGCTCGGGCTCAGCACCACCGCCTGAGAGCCGAACGCGCGCGAATACTCGTTGTGCGGATCGATCAGCAGCACATGCGCGTTGGGCATGCGGCCGATCACGGCGCGCAGAATGGTCGCCACGGCACAGGATTTGCCCGAGCCGGTGGTGCCGACGATGCTGAAATGCTTGCCGAGCAGGTCATCGACCAGCAGATAGGCGGGCACTGTGGCATCCTGGTGGATCGTGCCGATCGGCGTCGTCGTCACCTGCGGCGGTGCGTAGACCTCGGCGATGTCACGCGGGCCGGCCAGGAAAACCGGGTCCTCCAGCGCCGGAAACACCGAGACGCCGCGGCGAAATCCCTGCTCCTCGCCGGGTGCGCCGCGGGTCTTCTCGCCGAGCAATTCGATTTCGATGATCTTGAGATCGTCGTCGAGCGAGGCGACCGAGGGCAGCGGCACCCGCAGGCCGCAGACCATGCCGTAGACGGTCGAGGAGCGGGTGCGAATTTTGACCAGCGCCCCCATCTCCAGCGCCGGCACCGGCGAGCCGATCCCATTCGCCTGCAGCAAGGCGACGACCTGCGCCGCGGAAACCGCGATGATCCGCCCGATCCGCATGTCGTCTTGCAGTTGAAGCTCAGCCACGTCCATCGTCTTGCCGCTCCGTCATCGGTGCCGTGCCGCCAGCGCCCTTACCGTGCCAAGACCGCTCTCGGCGCGCGCACGCGGTCGGCGGGCAGGCGTACTTCGACAGTGGTCCCGACCCCGACCTCGCTGGCGATGCAGACATCGCCGCCATGGAGAACGACGAGCGCGCGCGCGATCGGCAGCCCGAGGCCGACCCCCTCGGCTTCACGGGTCAGGTGGTCCTCGACCTGGCCAAACGGTTCGAGCACGCGGTCGAGATATTCCATCGGGATGCCGCAGCCGCCGTCGGCGACGGCGATGATCATCGCGCCCGGCGCCGTGATCCTGCTCGATACTTCGATCGTGCCGCCGTCCGGGCTGAACTTGATCGCGTTCGACAACAGGTTGATCAACACTCGCCGCATCTTGCCGGGGTCGAGCCAAACCGCGTGGTCCTTCGGTGCGCGGCAGGCGATGGTGACGGATTTGTGCTCGGCGACGGCGGCAACGGCGTTCTTCGCCGCGTGAACCAGCTCTTCGATCGCCACGACTTGCTGCTCAAGGATAACGCGGCCGGCCTCGATCCGCGCGAGGTCGAGAACGCCGTTGAGGATGCCGAGCAGATGCTCGCCCGAATCGTGAATGTACCCGGCGTAGGCCCGGTGATCGCCGGCCTGTTGCGGGGTGTTCTGGATCAGTTCGGAAAAGCCGATGATCGCGTTCAGCGGGGTGCGCAGCTCGTGCGTCATGTTGGCGAGAAACTTGGTCTTGGCGCGATCCGCCTCTTGCGCCTGCACCATCGCCGCTTCGGCCAGTTTCGCCGCGCGCTCGGCCTGCTGCCTGGCGGCGACGAGCGCGCGCTCGGTGTGCCGGCGCTCCAGCAGCATGCCGAGCTGCGAGCAATAATCGGCCAGAAGAGACTGTCCCCCGCGTCCGTGCACGTTGCCCCAACGTCTTTGCCGTGACCCGGTGCGTTCTGTAATGGGCGAAGGATAAGGAAGGCTTAACCGGAGCGGTTGTGCTTGGTCGTGCGCGCTCGCGCCGGTCGCTTTTGCACTTGCCCTGTCGCGGCGGCGACCGCACTTTGTCCCCATGGGCATGCTCCGCGCGTCGCCGCGCCTCGTCGCGGTTCTCGGGCCGACGAATACCGGCAAGACCCATTTCGCGATCGAGCGGATGCTCGATCACCAAAGCGGCATGATCGGCTTTCCGCTGCGGCTTCTGGCGCGGGAGAATTACGACCGCGTCGTCAAGCGGCGCGGCGCGCGGGCGGTGGCGTTGATAACCGGGGAGGAAAAGATCCTGCCCCCGAACCCGTCTTATTTCGTTTGCACCACCGAATCGATGCCGCTCGACCGGCCGGTCGAATTTCTCGCAGTCGACGAAATCCAGCTCTGCGCCGATGCCGACCGGGGCCACGTGTTTACCGCCCGGCTGCTGCACGCCCGCGGCCGGGCCGAGACGATGTTTCTCGGCGCCGACACGATCCGCCCGCTGATGCGCCGGCTGGTGCCCGACGCCGATTACGTGACCCGGCCGCGCCTGTCGACATTGTCGTATACCGGGCACAAAAAGGTGACGCGCCTGCCGCCGCGCAGCGCGGTTGTCGCCTTTGCCGTCGCCGACGTGTTCGCGCTCGCCGAACTGGTGCGCCGCCAGCGCGGCGGCACCGCCATCGTGCTCGGCGCGCTGAGCCCGCGCGCCCGCAACGCCCAAGTCGGCATGTTCCAGGCCGGCGAGGTCGATTACCTCGTCGCCACCGACGCGATCGGCATGGGGCTCAACATGGACCTGGACCATGTCGCCTTCGCCCGGCTCGCCAAATTCGACGGGCACTATCCGCGCCGGCTGACGCCGGCCGAGGTCGCCCAGATTGCCGGCCGCGCCGGACGGCACATGAACGACGGCACGTTCGGCACCACCGCCGAGGAAGGGCCGCTCGACCCCGCCATCGTCGCCGCGGTCGAGGAACATCGCTTCGAGCCGCTGACGCGGCTGTCATGGCGCAACACCAGCCTCAATTTCCGCTCGCTCGCGGCGCTGCTCAACAGCCTCGACGAACGGCCGCCGGCCCGGTTCCTGGTGCCGGTGCGCGATGCCGACGACCATCGCGCCTTGCGCCACCTGGTGGCCAATTCGGAGATCGCGGCGCTGGCGGCAAACCCCGGCGCGGTGCGGCTGTTGTGGGAGGTGTGCCAGATCCCCGATTTCCGCAAGGTCATGAGCGACAGCCACGCCCGCTTTCTCGGGCAGTGCTTTGCCCATCTCGCCGGCGCGGCGGGGCGGCTGCCGACGGCGTGGGTCGCCGCGCAGATGGCGCAGCTCGACCGCACCGACGGCGACATCGACACGTTGATGGCGCGGATCGCCCATATCCGCACCTGGACCTACATTGCTCATCGCGGCGACTGGGTCGAGAGCGCCGCCGACTGGCAGGAGCGGGCACGCGGCATCGAGGACCGGCTCAGCGACGCGCTGCACGACCGCATCACCCAGCGCTTTGTCGACCGGCGCTCGGCCTTCCTGGTGCGGCGCCTGGCCGGCGAGGCGGAGCTTTTGGCCTCGGTCGCGGCCGATGGTGAGGTCCGGGTCGAAGGGACGCCGGTCGGCCGGCTCGACGGCTTCCGCTTCATTCCCGATGCGGTCGAGGAAGGCGCGTTGCGGATGCTGATGAACGCGGCCAACCGCGTCTTGCGCGGCGAAGTGACGGCGCGGGCGCGCCAGCTTGCCGGCAGCGCCGACGCGGCGTTCGCGATCGATCCCGCCGGCACGCTGCTGTGGCGTGGTGCGGCGGTGGGGCGGCTGGCGGCCGGCGACACGCTGCTGATGCCGCGGATCGAGGTCGCTTCCGGAAATTTCCTCGACGGCGAGCCGCGCGAGCAGGTGCGCCGGCGCCTCGCGGCGTTCGTCAAAGGCGAAATCGAGCGCCGGCTTGCGCCGCTTTTCGCCCTGCAGGAGGCGCCGATCGGCGGCATCGCCCGCGGCCTCGTGTTCCAGTTCGTCGACACCCTCGGCTGCATCGCTGCCGCGGAGGTCGCCGACGAGGTCCGCGGCATCGACCCGCCCACCCGCCGGCTGCTCGGCCGCCTCGGACTGAGGTTCGGCACCGAAAGCCTCTATCTCGACCCGCTGCTGCGCAACGAGGCGGTGCATTTCCGGGCCTTGCTGTGGGCGGTGCGCCACGGCAGGAAGGTGCCGCGCCTTCCCGGCGCACGCCATCGCGGCAGGGCCATCGCCGCCGACCCGGCGATGCCGCCATCGTTCTATGCCGCGATCGGGCGGCGGGTCGTCGGCGGGCTCGCCGTGCGCGCCGACCGTCTCGAACGGCTTGCCGCGGCGGCGCGGACCCGGGCGCGCAGCGGGAAATTTGCCGTCGATGCAGAACTGGCTGCGATCGCCGGCACCGGTCTCGCCGATACGCCGCAGCTTCTGGCCGGGCTCGGCTATCGCGTCGTCGTCGGTCCGGACGAGGCCGTCGTCGTGGCTCCGCCGCCGCGGCGGCGCGGTGCGAAGCCGCCCGCCCGGCGCCGCGCCGCGGCACCCGAAGGACACCCGTTCGCCAAGCTCAAGGAGCTGCGGTTCGCTTGAGCGCCGGCGCCGACCTGCCTCAGCCCGCGACCCGGCGGCTTGATCAGTGGCTGTGGTTCGCGCGGTTTGCCAAAACCCGGTCGCTGGCGGCGCGGCGATGCGCCGCCGGCGCCATCGCCATCAACGGCATCGCGGTCAAAAAGCCCAACCACCTAGTCCGCATCGGCGACGTGATCCTGCTGACGCAAGGCCCGTGGCGACTCCGCGTCAGGGTGGCCGCGCTGGGGCAGCGTCGCGGCACGGCGGCCGAGGCGCGCGGTTTGTACGAAGAAGTCGAGCCGCCCGTGCGCCACCGCGCACCCGACCAGGAATGGGTGCCGCTGCTCGCCGACGAATAATTTCACACTGTCGCCACGGCATTGGCCGGCGAGCCGACCGCGCCGGGCAGGCGCAGCGGCGGTGCGGTCAACAGAAACCGCGACCGGCCGCGCGCACGCAACCAATCGGCCAGCTCCGACAGGTGCCAGATCTCGCCGAGATAGACGCCGAGCTTGAACAGGCAATGCGCGTGCAACGGCAGTGACGCGCAATGGTCCTCGCCCTCGCATGGGCGCGACGGCACCTGCTCGACGGCGCGATTGTCGGAGATCAGCGCGACGACCCCGGATTTGGTGATCCAGTTGAGCAGCCGCTCGTCGCGCCCGTCGAGCCCGGCGCCCGGGTTGGCGGCCAGCACGTTCGCATCCGGCGATTTGTTCATGCCGAGGATCACGCGGTCATAGCCGGTGCGAAAGCACACGAGGTCGCCCGCTTCGACCTCGACCTTGTCTGTCTCCATGATCCGCATCAACTGGTCGTAGCCGACAAAGCTTTCGCCGCGGCCGCAATGGGCTTCGAGGTCGATCATCACGCCGCGGCCCTGCATCCCCTTTGCCGCCATGTGGTCGATCGACAGGCTGAGCGCGCCGACATGCTCGCCGCGCTCGACCGCGCCGCCGCCGCGATAATCGACCGGGCCGATAATGTGCTCTCCGGCGCGATAGCCGTTGTAGAACACGATCTCCGGCACCCCGTCGCCATCGGCGTCGAACAACTGGCCGACATGGGCGAGGCTGTCCCACTGGGTCGAGTATTGCAGCGTCATCTCGACGATGTCGTCGCAGATCACGTCGACGAATTGCGGGTCCTCGCGCGCCAGCGGATAGGCGATATAGGGCATGCCGTTGCGCTTGTTGGCCATCAGCCGCGGCGGATGACGGCG
>JASHNY010000042.1 GCA_030041385.1 Alphaproteobacteria bacterium | reverse complement strand
TCGGCGACCTCGTCGCGCCCGACAAAGGCGGTGCAGAGGTCGAGCGTGTGCGAGCCTTCCTTGACCTGCTCGCGGCCCATCTCGACGCAGCCGTCCCAGTCGCCCTGCTCCTGCAGGCGGCGAAAGGCGCGCGAGCCGTTGGCGTTGCAACGCTCGCCGACCGACAGGTAGGCGTTTTCCTGGCGCAGGCTGACCTGGCTGTAAAGCGAGGCGACCGCCGGGGTCCACCGCACCTCGCGCCGCTTCGGCAATGGGCGTGGCCGGTCCCGGCCGATGCGGCGCAGCATCTGGTCGAGCGCGGCGATGTGCGCGGCCTCGGTGCCGCAGCAGCCGCCGATGATGTTGACCCCGTCTTCGAGCACGAAGCGTTCGAGCCACTGGGTCAGTTCCTGCGGCGACAGCGGGTAGCGCGTCTTGCTGTCGACCAGCTCGGGCAAGCCGGCGTTGGGCTGCACCGAGATGAGGCCCGGCCAGTTGTCGCCGAGAAACTTGACGTGCTCGGCCATCTCCCGCGGGCCGGTGGCGCAGTTGAGCCCGATGCCGTTGACGCCAAGCGCCCGGACGATCGTCGCCGCGGCGGCGATGTCGGCGCCGACCAGCAAGGTTCCGGTCACCTCGATCGTGACCTGGACGAAGATCGGCAGGTCGTCGCGCCCGGCCGCGCCCCGCGCGCGCTTGGCGCCGTTGACCGCGGCCTTGATCTGCAGCGGGTCCTGGCAGGTCTCGATCAATATCGCATCGACCGCGCCGGCGATGAGCCCGTCGCATTGCACGGCGAGCGCATCTTCGAGCGTCTGGTAGGCCACATGTCCCAGCGTCGGCAAGCGTGTGCCCGGTCCGACCGAGCCGAATACGAAGCGGCTCTTGCCGTCATGCGCGAACTCGCCGATCGCCTCGCGCGCCAATTCCGCCGCCAGCTTGTTGAGCGCGAAGGCGCGGTCGGCGATGCCGAACTCGCCGAGGGTGATCGGCGAGCCGCCGAAGCTGTTGGTCTGGATCGCGTCCGAGCCGGCGGCGAGGTAGCCGCGATGGATTTCCAGCACTAGGTCGGGGCGGCTGTCGCACAGGATCTCGGTGCAGTTTTCGTGGTCGTGGAAATCGCGCGCGATATCGAGGTTGCGCGCCTGGGTCTGGGTGCCCATCGCGCCGTCGCACAAGAGCACGCGGTCGGCGAGGTAGTCGAGGAGATGCGTCATCGGGGGATGGTGACCGAAAAAATATTCCTAGGGACGCTTTGGCCGGGCTTGGCCCGGCCATCCCCGAACTGCCCAAAAGGGTGCGTGGATGCCCGGATCAAGTCCGGGCAAGGCGTTGCCGGGGAAGGGGTGAACCGCATCTGAATTCACGCCGCCGCCTGCGCCTTGCGCGGCGCACGCACGCCCAGGAGGTGGCAGATCGCGACGATCAGGTCGGCGCGGTTCAGCGTGTAGAAGTGGAATTCGTGCACCCCGTTGGCGTGCAATCGCCGGCATTGCTCGGCGGCGAGCGAGGCGGCGACCAGGCGGCGGGTGTCGGGATCGTCGTCGAGCCCGTCGAAATGCGCCGCCATCCAGGGCGGGATCGAGGCGCCGCAGGCGTCGGCCATGCGCCGGAGCTGGGCGAAATTGGTCACCGGCAGGATTCCGGGCACGATCGGCACGCCAATGCCGGCGGCGGCGGCGCGGTCGCGAAAATCGAGAAACAACTCGGCATCGAAAAAGAACTGGGTGATCGCCCGGTTGGCGCCGGCATCGAGCTTTCTGCGCAGATTGTCGAGATCGTCGCCGGGGCTGTTCGCTTCGGGATGCGTCTCGGGATAGGCGGCGACGCTGATTTCGAAATCGGCGACCCGACGCAGCCCGAAAACCAAGTCGGCGGCAAAGGCGTAGCCATCCGGGTGCGGGTTGTAGCCCTGACCGCCCGGGATCAGCCCCCCGGGCGGATCGCCGCGCAAGGCGACGATGTGGCGGATGCCGGCATCCCAGTAGTCGCGGGCGACGCGGTCGATCTCATCGCGGGTCGCGGCGACGCAGGTCAAATGCGCCGCCGGTTCGAGCGCGGTCTCCTGGCGGATGCGGCGCACCGTGTGGTGGGTGCGCTCGCGGGTCGAGCCGCCGGCGCCGTAAGTCACCGAGACAAAGCGCGGTCCCAATGGTTCGACGCGCTTGATGACGTCCCACAGCCGCGCCTCCATCTCCGGCGTCTTCGGCGGGAAGAACTCGAACGAGACCCGCGGCGGCCTGCCGTCGAAATCGCCTACCGGATCTGCGGCCAGCAGGCCGCGCGGCGTCGGAGGGTTCATCCGGGCACCCCTTGCTCGTGCGGGATCGGATCGGGAATGGCCATGGCAACAGCGGCGGCGGCGGCCCGTGCACCGCCGGAACGGCGGGCGGTCCAGATCACGACGGTCAGCGGGTCGCCGGGCAGGCGGCGCGCCGACCCCGGCTCGAGCCCGGCGGCGGCGCACCATTCCGACACTTCGGCATCGGCAAAACCGAGCCGTCGGTGCGCGTGCTGCTCGCGCAGAAATTCGAGCCCGTGCGGGGCGAAATCGACCAGCACCAGCATCCCGCCCGGCCGCAACACCCGCGCCGCCTCGGCAATCGCCGCCGCAGGGCGATCGGCGTAGTGGAGCACCTGATGGATGATCGCGGCGTCGAAGCTGCCGTCGGGCAGCGGCAATTGATACATGTCGCCGCGGCGAACCATGCCGTTTTCGAGCCCGACGCGTTCGAGGTTGACGCGGGCAACCGCCAGCATCTCGCGCGACAGGTCGATGCCGAGCGCGTGCCCGACCAGCGGGGCAAGAATTTCGACCATGCGGCCGGTGCCGGTGCCGATATCGATCAGATCGCGCGGCGCCGCAACCGCGACGATCTCGCTGAGCGCCGCCTCGACCTCGCGCTCGTCGATATAGAGCGAGCGGATCTCGTGCCAATGCGCGGCGTTTTCGCGGAAATACGCGGCGGCAAGCTCGGCGCGCTGGCGCTTGGTCGCGGCCAGCCGCTGCAGATCGAGCGCGATCGAGGCGTCGGTCTCGCCGCAAGCGGCAACAAGGTGGCGGCCCAAGGCGCTCGCCGCGTGCCCGGCGCTGGCGCGGTAAAACACCCAGCTGCCTTCGCGGAAGCGGTCGACCAGCCCGGCCTCGCACAGCAATTTCAGATGGCGCGACACGCGCGGCTGGCTCTGGCCGAGAATCTGCGCCAACTCGCTGACGGTCAGTTCGCCCCGTGCGCACAACACCAGAAGGCGCAGGCGCGTCGGCTCGGCGACGGCGCGCAAGGCGGCCAGCAACTCGTTCATCGACGCGACACTGTCAGCCGGAGCATCCATCGCGCAAACATATAAACATATCTTTAACTCGTCAATACGACCATACGGCCTCCGGAAATCGTGGCTGCGAACGTCGTTGATCGGCCTCGGCTTGACCAGCGCCCTGCGATGCCGGCTAGCGAGAGGCGGCCGAGCAATCCAGCGTAGCCGTGACGAGGAGACAATGCGCGCGTAAGGATTTCTTGCTCGATCGCCGTGTTTATCCCCATTATCCCGCCGCCGTAACGTTACCCCAAAGACGCGAGGCCAGCCGATGCACCTGCGCCCCTCTGCCCTTACTCGACCGGGGCGCCTGCTTAGTGTGATCGGCCTGGGTCTTGTGGTTTTGGGTTCTCCAATACCTGGCTTGGCCCAGGCGCAGCAGAGCGGCCCCGCCGGCTCTGACGCGGCAGAGGCGGCGGATGCGCATTTGGCGGCGACGGCCGACGAGAACTTCAACGACCCATTCGAGAACACGAACCGGAAAATTTTCGACTTCAACCAGGATGTCGATCGGATCATCCTGGTTCCGGTCGCCAAGGGCTATCGCGCGGTGTTGCCCGCGCCGGTGCGCGATTCGCTGCACGATTTCCTGCGCAACCTGGACGAGCCAATCATTTTCGCCAACGACGTGCTGCAAGCACGGCCCGATTTGGCCTCGAAAACCTTCGCCCGCTTCATGATCAACACCACGATCGGCATCGGCGGCCTGTTCGACGTGGCGACGCACCTCAAAGTCCCGTTCCACGACAACGATCTGGGCATCACCTTCGCGGTCTGGGGCATTCGCAGCGGCCCCTACATCATCCTGCCGATACTGGGCCCGTCGACCGTGCGCGACGCCATCGGCCAGGGTGCCGACAATTTCGGCGACCCCGGCAACATCATCGCCAGCAACTACAACGTATTATGGGCGACGTTTGCGCGCGCCGGCGTCGACGGCATCGACACGCGGTCGCGCAACATCGAGAGCCTGGCCGATATCGAGCGCACCTCGCTTGACTATTATGCGACAATCCGCTCGCTTTACCGCCAGCGGCGGGCGGCCGAGATTCGGCACGAGCCGACCAGCGTGCCAAATCTCTCCCCGGTCGGGGGTGGTGGTACGGCTAGCCCGCCTCCGCCGATTTCGTATACGGTCGCCCCAGGACACCCTCCGGCTGAGGCCCCCTATAAATGATGCGACGCAGGTTCACGGCCGCCGCTGTTGTTCTCGCCGCCGCGCTCGCGGTCGGCGCGCCACGCGGCATGGCGGCGCCAGACCCGGCGGCCTTCATCAGCACGCTCGGTTCCCAGGCGATCCAGGTGCTCGGCCCGAGCGTACCCCCGCAACAGCGGCTCGCCCGTTTCCGGCAATTGTTTCACGACGATTTCGACGTTCCCAACATCGGGCGTTTCGTGCTCGGGCGCTATTGGCGCATCGCCTCGCCCCAGGAGCAGCAGGAATTTCTGAGGCTATTTCAGGAATATATCGTTCAGGCCTACAGCGCCCGGCTGGGCGAATACGGCGGCGAGCCGTTCAAGGTCACCGGTACGCGCGACAGCGATGGCGAAACCGTCGTGACCAGCGAGATCATCCGTCAGGACGGCAACCCGGTCATGGTCGATTGGTATCTGATCGACCGTGGCGGAAGCCTGAAGATCACCGACGTCTATGTCGGCGGCATCAGCATGAAGGTGACGGAACGCGACGAATTCGCCGCCGTCATCCAGCGCAACGGCGGCCAGGTCGAGGCGCTGTTGGAGCAATTGCGGCGCAAGGTCGGCGCGGCAGGCGACTGAGCCCGCGCCCTGCGGCGGCGGGCCCCTGCCGCAGCGCTATCCCACGGCCTGCCTGAGCTGCCGCGTGGCGACGACCAGCATGGCCAGGTCGGGGTTTGCCGCGGTGCGGATTTCGGCGGCGACCATCTCGGCCGGCGCCAGCGCAGCGGCGCGGTCGTCAACCCAGGCGGCGACCGGGTCGGCGCGCTCGTCCTCGGCGCCGACATCGCTCTTCAGCACGGCAGCGGCA
Organism: Alphaproteobacteria bacterium; assembly: GCA_030041385.1. Taxonomy (GTDB): domain Bacteria; phylum Pseudomonadota; class Alphaproteobacteria; order ATCC43930; family CGMCC-115725; genus DATARH01. Next base: position 23,989 of record JASHNY010000042.1, on the reverse strand, counting down.
AGCTCGGCCTGCAGGGCAAACAGGTCGTCGATCACGGTGTCGACGGCCTGGCGCTGCCATGGCGTATCGGCCGGAAGGCGGCGGCCGGCGACGCGCATCTGCCCGAGCGCGAAGCGGGCGCCGGCGCCGTAATAGATTCGCGCCGCCCGCTCGACCGAACGTCCCGTGCGCTCGGCCAATTCGGCGATTTCGAGCGCCGACAGCAGGAACACGACGCCGGCGACCCGACGCGCGATCGGGTCGGGCACTCCGGCGCCGGAAAGCAGTTCGGCGCGGGCTTCGTAGCGGGCGCGCTCCCCCGCCGGCAGCAATTCGGCGAGCCCGGCCGCCAGGCGCCCGACGCCGGCGGAAAACCGCGCCGTTTCGCGAGCGAGATCGAGGCGCGAGCCGCGCAGCAGCCACGCCGCCGCATGTTCGACAAGGCCGACGATCTCGAGCAGCATCTCGCTCTGCACGCGCGTTGCGACGGCGCCGTCGAGCGCTTCGATCGCCGCCCACAACCCGGGCAGGGCGAACACCTCGCGGACAATGCGGTAAGCGCGCGTGACCTCGGCCGCACGGCGCCCGGTTTGCGCCGACAGATCATGAATGAAGGTCAGACCGGCGCGGTTGACCAGATCGTTGGTGACGATCGTCGCGACGATCTCGCGCCGCAGCGGGTGGGCGGCAATCTGAGCGGCAAAGCGGTTCTGCAGCTCTGCCGGGAAATAGGCGCGGAGGTCGGCCTCGAATTGCGGCTGGTCGGGGACATCGGAGGCGAGCAGCTCGGCGTCGAGCGACATCTTCGCGTAGGCCAGCAATACCGCCAACTCCGGCCGGGTGAGACCCTGCCGCGCCGTCGCGCGGGCGGCGAGCGCCGCGTCGTCGGGCAGGAATTCGAGCGTCCGGTCGAGCCGCCCGGCGCGCTCCAACTCGCGCATCAGCCGTGCCTCGCGATCGAGCGCCGCCGCTCCGCGCGCCTCTGCCACCGACAGGGCCTCGCCCTGCAGATAATTGTCGCGCAGGACGAGGGCGGCGACCTCGTCGGTCATGCGCGCGAGCAAGGGCTCCCGCTCCGCGGCGGGCAGCGCGCCGTCGGCGATCGCGTGGTGAAGCAGGATCTTGATGTTGACCTCGTGGTCCGACATCGACACCCCGGCCGAATTGTCGATCGCATCGGTGTCGATGCGGCCGCCCTTCAAGGCGTAGGCGATGCGGCCGCGCTCGGTGACGCCGAGATTGGCGCCCTCGCCGACCACCGCGGCGCGGATATCCTCGGCATCGATCCGCAGCGCATCATTGGCGCGGTCGCCGACCTCGGCATGGGTCTCGCCGCGCGCCTTGACGAAGGTGCCGATGCCGCCGAAGAACAACAGGTCGATGTCGGCGGCCAGCAGTTTGCGGATCAGCTCGGGCGGCGTCAGGTGGTCTTCCGCAATCGCGAAGACCTGCTTCATCTCGGCGCTGACCGGGATCGATTTGGCGCTGCGCTCGAACACGCCGCCGCCCGGCGAGATCAGGCTGCGGTCGTAATCGGCCCAGCTCGAGCGCGGCAGGTCGAACAGGCGCTTGCGCTCGGCAAAGCTCGCCGCCGCGTCGGGCGCGGGGTCGATGAAGATGTGCACATGGTTGAAGGCGCCGACGAGGCGGATGTGGGGCGATCGCAGCATGCCGTTGCCGAACACGTCGCCGGCCATGTCGCCGATGCCGACTACGGTGAAGTCGCTGGCCTGGATGTCGCGGCCGAGCTCGCGGAAATGGCGCTTGATCAATTCCCAGGCGCCGCGCGAGGTGATGCCGATCGCCTTGTGGTCGTAGCCCGCCGACCCGCCCGAGGCGAAGGCGTCGCCGAGCCAGAAGCCGTATTCGGCGGCGATTTCGTTCGCCGTGTCGGAAAACGTCGCCGTGCCCTTGTCGGCGGCGACGACGAGGTAAGGATCGTCGCCGTCATGGCGCACCACATCGGGCGGCGGTGCGATGCGGCGCTGCTCGCCGGCCGATCCCTCGACGATCGTATCGGTCAGGTCGAGCAGCCCGCGCATCAGGATTTTGTAGCATTCGATGCCTTCCGCCCCGAGGCGGGCGCGGTCGGCCGGCGGCCGCTTGACGACGAACCCGCCTTTCGAGCCGACCGGCACGATGACCGCGTTCTTGACGGTCTGCGCCTTCATCAATCCGAGGATTTCGGTGCGGAAATCCTCCTTGCGGTCCGACCAGCGGATGCCGCCGCGCGCGACGGCGCCGGCGCGCATGTGCAGCCCCTCGACGCGCGGGCTGTAGACATAGATCTCGTAAAGCGGCCGCGGCCGCGGCAACAGGTCGATCTGGCTGGAGGCGAACTTGACCGCCAGATACGGCTTCGGGCCGCCGCCCGGCAGGCTCTGGTAGTAGTTGGTCCGCACCGATTTGAGGACCAGGGTGAGAAAGCCGCGCAGGATGCGGTCTTCATCGAGGCTCTCGACCGCATCGAGCGCGTGGTCGATCGCCTGCACCTCGGCGATCTCGTCGAGCGCCGCCTTGTCGTTGCGGGCAAGGGCAAAGCGGTGCTCGAACAAGGCCACCAGCCGGGCGGCGATCGCCGCGTGCCGATCTAGCGTCTCTTCCATATAGGCCTGGCTGAAGGTGCTGCCGGCCTGCCGCAGCACCTTGCAATAAAGCCGCAGGATTACGGTCTGCCGAGCTGACAGCCCGGCGGCGAGGACGAGCCGGTTGAACCCGTCATTCTCGATCGCGCCGAGCCAGATTGCGACCAGCGCCGCCTCGAAGCGGTCCCGCAACCCCGCCGAAAGCCGCTCGGGAACCGCGCCGGGAGCCAGGGTGAACTCGTGGATCCATACCGTCGGCCCGGACGCCGCGTCGATGCGGAACGGCTCTTCGGCAATGATCCTGAGCCCAAGGTTTTCGAGGATCGGCAACACGTCAGACAGCACCACCGGCTCGCCCTGCCGGTAGAGCCGCAGGCCGAACACTCCGTCCGGGCGCGGATGCAGCGAGACCTCAAGCGGCGAGCCGGCGATCACCGTCTCGACCCGGTCGAGATCGGCCACCGCCTGGGCCGGGGCCGTGCGTGCCTGATAGGCCGGCGGGAATGGCGCGAAACGGCGCAGCCGCGCGCGCGACGCAGCCTCGCCCCAGGCCGCGGCACCCGCGGCCTCGACCTGGTCCGCCCAGCCCCTGCCGGCCTCGACCAGGCGCTGCTCAAGCGCCGCCAGATCGACCTCGGGCACGGCGCCGCGGCGGGTGCGGATGATGAACTGCACCCGCGCCAGCGGCGCATCGTCGACGTGGGCGTAATAATCCCAGACGGTGCCGGCGAACGCCTCGGCGAGGATTTCGGCAAATCTCTCCCTCAGCAATCCGTCATAACGCTCGCGCGGGGCATAGACGAGGCACGAGACGAACCGCTCCAGCGGGTCGCGGCGCACGAACAGGGCAAAGCGCTGGCGCTCCTGCAGATTGAGAACGCCGATGGCGGTGTCGTAGAGCGTGTTCTCGTCGGTCTGGAACAATTCGTCGCGCGGGAAGGTATCAAGGATGTGCAGCAGCGCCTTGCCGTCATGGCCCGTCGCCTCCAGCCCGGCGCGCGCGAAGACGCGCTCGATCTTGCGCTGCAACAGCGGAACCGCGCGCGCACTCGCCCGGTAGGCGGACGAGGTGAACAGGCCGACGAACAGGCTCATCCCGACGACAGCGCCGGCGGCGTCGAAGCGGCGGACGCCGATCGCGTCCATCAGCGCGTTGCGGTGCACAGTCGAGCGCTCGTTGGTCTTGGTGACGACGAGCAATTCGCGGCGGCGCAGAAAGGCCTGAACGTCGCCGGGCAAGGCGGAGAATTCCCGCAATCCGCCGAACACGCGGTATTTCGGCTCGCGCAGTATGCCGAGCGGCGGGCGCAGCGCCGGGCTGCCGTTAAAGGGATAGTCGCGAAAACCGATCAGGACGAAATTGTCGTCGCCGAGCCAGTTCAGGAATTCGACGCCCTCGGCCAGCTGGTCGGCCGGCAATGGCGGCTTTTGCTCCAAGGCCGCCGCGCCCAGCGCCTGCAATGTCGCGCGCATCGCCCGCCAATCCGCGACGGCGGCGCGCACATCCGCGAGCACGCCCGCGATCCTCTCCGCGAGCGCAGCCAGCTCGCCCGCATCCGGTTCGCGCTCGATCTCGATCTGCATCCAGGATTCGCGATTGCCGCCGGTCGCCGGATCGAGTGCGACGAGGTTGCCCTCGAGATCGCGAGCCACGGTGAAAACCGGGTGGATCACCAGGCAGACCTCGGACCCGCGGGCGCCGATTGCGGCCGTCACCGAATCGACGAGGAACGGCATGTCGTCGTTGATGATCGCGACGATCGTGCGCGGCGACGACCAGCCATCGACGGCGACGGCCGGATTGAATACGCGCACGGCGGCGGCGCCGGGGCGGCGCTGCGCGGCAAAACGCCACAAAGCCGCCGCGGCGGCGCACAGATCCGCCGGCGCGCGCGACGCGAGATCGGCCGGCGGGACATGCTCGTACAATTTGGCGACAAAATGCCGGGCCTGGTCTCGCGCGGCGCCGAACGCGGTATCGGCAAGCGCCTCGGCTCGATCGACCAGCGCGGTCTTCGCGGATTCGGCGAGGCTCGTCATGCCCGCAATCCTATCGCGCCGGCACCGGATCGGGGATCGGCACGGCGAAGAAGGATTGTGGTGCGCGGCATGTCGGCCCCCTTTACCTGTGCCGCACAGTCGCGGTGCGGCGACGGCCCGGCAAGCCATTTTGGCCGCTGGGCCTCATGACATTGTGACCGTTATTGAAGCATTTGGTTACAATTTGCCTACAGAATGCGCTTCTGTTGCGCGGCGTCCTCTGGGATAATCCCGGCGGAAGCCATGGCGACGGGCCGCGCAGTCGGCGAGCGGACCGCAAGCCCGTTACGGCCGGTTTACAGAAACGGACCGGGGCATATCCGACGCCCTGGGAGGAACGCGACGAATGGGCATCATGGAATTCCACGTGTGCCGGCACGGCCGGGATGCAAGATGGATTGTCAGGCTCGACAACTCCGTCTATGGCGCCTACCTGGACCGGGAAGAGGCGGTGCTCGACGCGCTCGAAGCGGCGCGCGACGCATTGCAGTCCGGGCGCGAGGCGCAGGTGTGGCTGCGCGACCAGACCCACGCGGCACGCCTTCTTTAAGGGACCTTTCCGGGCCTTATAGCGAATCCGGAATTCGCCGCAGCCCCGCCGGAAGCGGGTGCCGGGTCAGCTGCGGATTCGGCAGCCGCGCATCGAATCCGGATACCCAATCCGACACCCGGCTGGCCGGAGCCACAGGCCTACCAACCCGCATTAACGGTGCCAGTGGTGGTGATGGTGTCCGCCACCAAAGCCGAAATACACGCCGCCCGCCGGGTAGCCGTAATAGGGCGCCGGGTAATAGCCGTAGGGATACGGACCGTAATAGGGCGCCGGCGCGGCATAATAGCCCGGAGCGCCGAACCCGATAACCACCCCGGCTCGGGCTGGTGCGCTCGGCAACAGCGCGGCGCCAAGCCCGATCGCGGCCACCGCGCCCAGGGCAAGTCGACGAAACCAGCGATCTCGCGTCAGACGGACCATGACCGTCCTCCTCTCATATCTCAGCGGCCGCAAACGGCCGCTTTTAATTTAGAACGGTACAGTATCGTTTCAATTCCAGCCGCAGCATATTTCTGGGCGAGGCGCATCCGGCGGACGAAAACCCCACACGCCACCGGACGTCGCCGACCTGGCGGTCGCGACCGATAAACAGGCTCCCGCTATCGGCGGGGGATTCGGCAGCCCGCGCGGTTCAGAGCGTGGTCCGTCCGTGTCGAAGCATCTTTACCCTTCGTCATGCCCGGACTTGATCCGCGCATCTGCGAAAGGTGTCGCAGCGCTTCGCTGGCGCCCCAGATCGCCGGGTCATCCCCGGACGGCCGCCCTGCGGGCGTTCCGGGGGCGGCCATGGCGATTGACGCGATCTGATCGGATACCGCTCTAGCCGGTCTGCTCGGTCGTCGGATCGATCATCTTGCGCACCTCGGTGATCGTCGTCGCCGGAAAGCCGCTGATCTCGGCGTGCTTTCGGATGATCGCCTCGTCCTTGGCGAGGTAGACGCAAAAGGTCTTGTTGGCCGCGACAAAACTCTCGACCCATTGGATGTCGGGGCCGAGCTGGCGCAAGACCTCGTTGGATTTGGCCGCGGCGCCGCGCAATTGCTCGCGTTCCATGCTGCCGACCGCGGGGATATCCCGCTCGATGATGAATTTCCGCATTGCTTCTCTCCGTTCGTCTCGTTGCCCAGGGCGGTTTCTTGGCTCAGTTGACAAAACGGTACAGCTTCGCCGCGTTGTCGCACACGATCTTCTGCCGTGTTGCCGCCGGCAAGTGACCGAGTTCGCGCTCGATATATTCCTGCGAATCGGGCCACACCCCATCGGGGTGGGGGAAATCCGAGCCCCACATGATGTTGTCTTCGCCCAACTCCTCGATCAATTTCACGCCGATCGGGTCGCTCTGGTAGGTGGCATAGCACTGCCGGCGCCAGTACTCGCTCGGGCGCATCGTCAGGTCCAGCTCCTTGAACTGGTCCTCCCACTCCGCGTCCATGCGGTCGAGGATATAGGGGATCCAGCCGGTGCCCGACTCGCCGATGACCAGCTTCATGTTCGGGCGATGCTCGAGCACGCCGGCAAAGATGACCGACATCAGCACGTCGGCCATGTGCATCTGGAAACTGGAGATGCTGGCGGCGCGCGCGGCCAGCAATGTCTTGCCGGTCAGCTTCGAGAAGTCGCGCCCAGGTCCGCCGATCGTGTGAAAATGCACCGGCAATCCGCTGGCGGCGATCGCATCCCACACCGGGTTCCACCACGGGTCCCACAGCGCGGTCATGTCGAAGCGGCGGGCGATTTCGAGACCGCGCACGTTGCCGCGCTTGGCGACCCGCTCGATCTCGGCGACGGCCTCGCCGATATCGTGGTTGGGAATGTTGGCGAGCCCGGCATAGCGCTCAGGATGGGTCTTGCAGAAATCGGCGAGCCAGTCGTTGTAGATGCGCAGCATGGTGCCCGCCGCCTCGTTGTCGTTGAGGCGGTTGGTGGCGCCGAGGATGCCATAGAGAACCTCGGCCTGGACGCCGTCGCGGTCCTGTTCCTTGAGCCTCAGGTCCGGGTCGGTCAGGCGGCGGATACCCTTCTTCCCGTCTTCGTAGAGCCCGGTCGCGGCCATCCGGTCGGAGCGGTGAATCTTGCCCGGCTCGTAAAGCCGCCCGGCCGACCCCATCCCGGTATCGAGTCCGAACGAGGCACCGTTTTTGGTCACCCATTCCCGACCGCGCGGACCGTCGGCGACAAACGGCATCCGGTCCTTCAGTGCCGCCGGGGCGTTCCCGGTGAACAGATCGGGCGGCAGCCAGATCAGATCGACATGGCAATCGGCCGAGATGACCTTGTACTGCATGGCGCTGCCTTTCCTCGTTCCGCAATCGCTCCGGCTAGGTTAGCGCGGCGGACGCACAGGGGAAAGGCGGGTTCGGCCCGCGCCGCGGCCGGCAATGCCGGTGGCGCCGGTTGGGCGGTTAGAAATGTTCTTCCATCGTCATCGTGCGCTGCAGGTTATGCAGATAGTCCGAGCTGTTCCAGACCGCCGACAGGGCAAGGGCGAGCATCAGCACGGTGATCGCGATCATCGTCACGGTCCATGCCTTGCTCAACGCCGCGACCGTGGTGAAGGAGACATCGAACATCTGCATCCCCCGTCGAAATCGGCTGCGTTTCGGCGTGTTTTCGGATCGGGGCGGCGTCTTTTACTGAAAGGGCTTGGCGTGCTCGTCACCACGCCCGATCCGATGGGAAGGATGGCGGGAACCTTCGCGAAAAACTTTACCGGCGGCTTGTTTTTCGCTTAAGACGGGCACTTTTTTTCCTTAAGAATCACCCTGACGCGGGGACAGGAGAAGCCTGGTGGTTTTCGCGTTCGATGATTTCCGGCTTGATGTCGATCGCCGCGAATTGCACAGCGGCGACAAACTGGTGGCGCTGGAGCCGCAGGTCTTCGACTTGCTGGCCTACCTGCTCCGCAACCGCGGGCGGGTCGTCAGCAAAAGCGACCTGATCGATGAGGTTTGGGGCGGCCGCATCGTTTCGGACTCGGCGCTGACGACTCGTCTCAACGCGGTGCGCCGGGCGGTCGGCGACAGCGGGGCGGCGCAGCGCGTGATCCGGACGGTGTCGCGCAAGGGCTTTCGCTTTGTCGCCGACGTATCCGAAGAGGGCATGGCGGCTGCGCCAGCGCCGCGGGCAATGCCCGCGATCCCTGCGGCGCCAGCGCTGACCCTGCCCGACAAGCCGTCGATCGCGGTATTGCCGTTCCAGAACATGAGCGGCGACCCGGAGCAGGAATATTTCGCCGACGGCATGGTCGAGGAGATCATCACCGCGCTGTCGCACATCCGCTGGCTCTTTGTGATCGCCCGCAATTCGAGCTTCACCTACAAGGGCCAGAGTGTCGACGTAAAGCAGGTCGGGTACGAGCTCGGGGTCCGCTACGTCCTCGAAGGCTCGGTGCGCAAGGGCGGCAACCGGGTGCGCATCGTCGCGCAGCTGATCGAGGCGGAAATCGCGGCGCATCTCTGGGCCGATCATTTCGACGGCTCGCTGGAAGACGTGTTCGACCTTCAGGACAAGGTTGCCCTCAATGTTGCCGGCGTCATCGGACCCGCCTTGCTGGCCGCGGAAGAGCGCCGCACGCGCGGGCGCCCGACCAACGACCTCACCGCCTACGACCTGTATCTGCGCGCCCTTGCCACCTATTACCCGATCACCAAAGAACGCATTTTCAAGGCTCTGGAGCTGCTTCGGCGGGCGATCGCGATCGATCCGCGCTCGGGGCCGGCATTGTCCCTGGCAGCCCGGTGTCAGATGCGTGCGGTCAGGGAGGGCTGGGCCGAAGATCCCATTGCCGCGGGCCACGAGGCCGTCGAGCTTGCGCGGCAGTCATTGCAGGTGGCGGAGAACGACCCCAGCATCCTGGCCAACGCCGCCTTCGTGCTCGCCAATTTCGGCGAGAACATCGGCACGATGATGGGGCTGGTAGACCGCGCCCTGACGCTGACCCCGAGCTTCTCCCACGGCTGGTTTCTCAGCGGTGTTCTGCGGCTGTGGGCAAGCCAGCCCGATCTCGCGATCGCCCATGCCGAAACCGCCTTGCGGCTGAGCCCGCGCGATCAGGCGGGTACGCCGCTGACGCTGATGGGCGAAGCCTATTTCTTCAAGCGCGAGTTCGACCAGGCGGTGGCGAGATTGCTGCTGTCGATCCAAGATCACCCGGGCTATCCGCACTCGTACCGCATTCTCGCCGCGTGCTACGCCCAGATGGGCCAGCTCGACGAAGCCCGCGCCGTGATCGCGCGATTGCGCGCCATCACCCCGCAAATCATTCCGAGCGCGGCGCAACTGCGCAACCCGGCGGACCGCGAGTTGTTCCTGTCGGGGCTGCGCGCAGCGGCCGGCGAGGCGGAATGACGGCGCGCCGGCGTGGCGCAAGGGCCGATGACTGAAGCGCCGGCGCCGCCGCCGGGCGACGGCGAGGCGTTCGCCGGGATTGCCCCGGCGCGACCGCGGCTGATGGCGACACCTTCCGCGATGGCGCGGACTGAGGGGCTGCTTCGGCACAACCCCACATTGCGGCAGTGGCGGGACCAGGTGGCGAAGCAGGCCGACCTGATGCTGGCGCTGCCGGTGTTGGCCCCCGACTGGGTGCACGATGTGCGTGAAACCGGGGCGGCGCCGCTGCCGCTCGTGCGTCCGCCGCCGGCAGCGGAGGCCCCGGCGACGGCGCTCGACATAGCGCGGCTGTTCTGCCTGAGAATCCAGACGCTCGGGATCGTCTGGCTGCTCGGCGGCGATACCCGCTACCGCGACCGCGCGAAGGCGGAACTGCTCGCGGTGTGCGCGTTTCCGGACTGGACCGGCGACGAATTTCTCGTCACCGCCGAGACCGCGTTCGGCGCGGCGATCGGCTATGACTGGCTCTACGATGCTCTTTCGGAAGGTGAGCGCGCACAGGTCGTTCGCGCGATCCTCGACAAGGCCATCCAGCCCGGGCTCGACCAGTTCGCTGCGACGCCGCCGGCGTTCTGGATCGCGACCGCGACAAACTGGAACCTGGTGTGCAACGCCGCGCTGATGATCGCGGCATTGTCGATCGCCGGGTCCGATCCGCGGGCGGCGCGGCTGTTCGCGCTGTGCCGCGCCTCTGTTGCTGCCGGCTTTGCCGAATACCGCCCCGATGGCGGCTGGGCCGAAGGACCGGGCTATTGGCATTACGCGACCCAGTACGCGATCTACCTGCTCGATTGCCTGGCCACCGCGCTCGGGACGGATCTCGGGTTCGACGCCGCACCGGGGCTCGCGAAAACCGGCTTTTTCCGGCTGCACGCCGCCGGTCCGTCGGGGAAGCTGTTCAATTTCGCCGACAGCGCCGAACAGCATAGCGGCGGCTATTGGCTGTTCTGGCTTGCCAGACGCTACCGCCATCCGGTCGATGCCTCGATCGAGCGGCACCGCGGAAGAGTCCATCCGATGGACCTGCTGTGGTTCCACGACAGCGGCCGCGGCCCCGGCCGTCTCGCCAAGGCCAAGCGCTTCCGCGAGGTCGATGTCGCGATGCTGCGCGGCGACTGGCGCGATCGGAATGCGACCTATATCGGCGTCAAGGCGGGCGCAAACGACGCACGTTCGCACTCGCATCACGACCTCGGCAGCTTCGTGCTGGATGCCGCCGGGGTTCGCTGGGCCACCGATCTGGGGCCGGACGATTATGGCCTTCCCGGTTATTTCAAGCCCGAGATGCGCTGCCGCTATTACCGGACAAGCACGCTCGGCCACAACACGATCGTCATCGACGGCCAGTGCCAGCCGCCGACGGCGCGCGCGGCGATCGTGCGCAAAAGCTTCGGGCCGAACCTTTCCTTCGTCGCCATCGACCTGTCGAACGCCTATCCGGGCACCGCCAGCGCCTGGCGCGGCGTCGCGCTGATCGACGGCCGGCACGTGCTGGTCGTCGACGAAATCGTCCCGAAGGAATGCCTCGCCTCGATCGACTGGCAGATGCACACCGTGGCGGAAGCGCAGCTGCGCGGGGCGGCCGCTGTGCTGACCCAGCCGCCCGCCGAAAATGGCGAACCGGCGCGGCTCTATCTCGGCGCGCTCGATCCGGTCGGCGGAACCTGGGCCATGATGTCGGCCGCCCCGTCAGGGGCATCGGGGCAGAGTCCCAATACCGGCATCGGCAAGCTGGTGTTGCGGCTCGATCAGGTAACCCAGGCGGTGCGGCTGGCGATACTGCTGTCGCCCGACGCAACCGCCTGCACGAGCCTCGAACTCCCGTCCCCGCTCAGGCAGCCCGTGCCGGAATGGGGTCGGCCAGCCGGCCGCGCTACGGCCGGAACACCGCGAAGCACTTGTCCGAGTTGAAGATATACGATTCGACGTAATCGATGATCTCGGGCTCGCGCTTCAACGCGGTCATCGCCCCGCCGAGGCAGACCCAGTTGAGGAATTCCTGCTGCCCGGCATCCTCGATCGTCTCGGTCGTCAGATCGCGCCAGCGCGACAGCTTGCCCGAGGCAAGCTCGTCGAACCGCGCGCGGTCGCCGGCATTGTCGGGGTAGAGGTAATGGTTCTTCGGGGTCAGGAAAGCGTGCGACCAGCTCGACGACGCGATCAGGGCGACGCGCCACGGGCTGTCGGCCAGGATACGCGCAACCGCGCCGCCGATGTCGAAGCAGCGGCCCGGATTGGGGCCCGGCGGATCGACCAGGGTCGGGTCGGCCTCGCCGGTCAGATGCGCGGTCGACCCGCGCTTGGCGATCACCGACGAGCCGTAGCAGTTCACATGAAACGGCACGACCGGATAGGGGAAACCGTTGCGGTCGTAATCGAGGTACAGAAGCGTGTTGATGAAGGCGTGCGGCAGCCCGTTCTCGTAACGCATGCGATAGGCATAGCTGACGTCGAAATCGGCCTTCAGCAGGTTCGCGGCGAGATACGAGGCGCCGGCGTGATGGCCCTTGGTGTGGATCACCGTGTCGGTGCCCTCGCCCCACACATTGGCGCCGCCGGCACGGGCGCGCGCATAGGGATGCGAGTCGATCGCCTCGTGGGCAAAGATGCAAAACGACGGCACCCCGTCTTCACGGAAATTCTCGTACTGGTCGTCGCCGAAGATCACGACGAAATCCGGCCTGAACGCATCGAGCGCCTCGCGCGCTCGGCGGAAGCCGCCGACCAGGCGGCGCCGATGCTCCTTCGCCGCAGCGACCGGATCGGCCCATTCCTGGCGCATCCGCTCGGGCCAGCGCGCCGGGTTCTTCAGTTCCGCCGGGACCTGGTCGCTGTCGAGCGTGCGGCTCAAAAGCCCGGCCATCTGCTCGTCTGGCTGAATGAGACCGGGATAATGGGTGACGCCGATGCCGAGAATCTCGCCCATGCTCGCGCTCCTCGTCGAAAACCGGCCATACCCGAATGGGCCGTCCGATAATTACTATAACAGATCGTCGGGGCACGATGAACGCGCTCCCGCAGGGGTGTGAAACCGCATGAGCACGGCCGGATTTCTGGCGCGCGGGGCGATCCCGGCGATGTGGATCGCCTGGGTGCTGTACTGGCTCGTCGCGGCGCGCAACGTAAAGCAGACGCGATGGCGAGAACCCTTCGGCGCCAATGCATTGCATGGCGTCCCGCTGGCGCTGTGCTTCCTCCTGTTGACGTTTCCGCGCTGGCTGCCGCGGGTGTTGACTGCGCGGCTGGTGCCGCCCGGCCCGGCGCTGCCGCGTCTGGGCACCCTGCTGGTCGCCGCCGGACTGCTGTTTGCGGTGTGGGCGCGGCTGCATCTTGGGCGCAATTGGTCCGGCCGGGTCGAGGTCAAGACCGGCCATGAATTGGTGCGCGACGGGCCGTACCGCTGGGTGCGGCACCCGATCTATTCGGGCATGCTGTTGGCGCTGGCGGGCACGGCCTGTGCCATCGCCGAGTGGCGCGGCGTGATCGCCTTTGCTTGCGCGGTGGTCGGCGTCCTGTTGCGGATTCGGGCCGAGGAGACGCAGATGCGGCGTCTCTTTCCCGAATACGATGAGTATCGCCGGCGCAGCTGGGCACTGATCCCGCCGGTATTCTGATCCCGCCGGTTGCGACGGAGGTCACGGCAAGCCATATTCGCGATGCTGATGACCATGGATATATGACCATGACTGCAACCGAGCGTCGGATCGCCGCCGGCGAATTCAAAGCCAAATGCCTGAAACTGATGGACGAGGTGGCGCACAAGGGAGCGCCTATCGTCATCACCAAGCGCGGCAAGCCCATCGCGAAACTGGTTCCAGTCGAAGAGCGGCCGGTCGACCCGTTTGGCTGCATGGCCGGCACGGTTCAGGTTCTTGGCGATATCATCGGCCCGATCGATGTGAAATGGACGGCCGATGCCGAGAACATTGTCGAGACGCCCTGAGCAGCCGCCTTTGCTGCTGGATACGCATGTGTGGTTGTGGCTCGTCCAAGGTGATCCGACGTTGTCGCCGGGCACGCGCCAAGCGATCCAGGAGGCGGTTCGCCGCGGCGCGTTCCTGATTTCCGTGATTTCGATTTGGGAGGTGGCGATGCTCAGCTCCCGGAATAGGCTCGCGCTGGATCGGCCTGCAGCGGCCTGGATCGAGGGCGCGATCGCGAGGTCCGGGGCCGCGGTCGAGCCGCTGAGCCCGGAAATCCTGGTGGATGCCTGCCACCTTCCCGGCCGCTTCCGCTCCGATCCGGCCGACGAGATCATTGTCGCGACTGCGCGGGTTAGCGGGGCGGTGTTGATGACCCGGGACCGTCGGATTCTCGACTATGCCGGAAGCGGCCGCCTCGCCGCGGTGCCGGCCTGATCAGCGCGGCAGGGTGGTCGCGCCCATCAGGAATTTGTCGATCGCGCGGGCGCATTGGCGGCCCTCGCGAATCGCCCAGACGACGAGAGACTGGCCGCGGCGCATGTCGCCGGCGGCGAAGATTTTCGGCACCGAGGTCTGGTAATCGACGGTATTGGCCTGGACGTTGCCGCGCGGGTCGAGCGCCACCCCCGCCTGTTCGATCATCCCCGGCCGGCACGGCCCGAGAAAGCCCATCGCCAGCAATACCAGATCGGCCTTCAGCGTGAATTCGCTGCCGGCGACCTCGCGCATCTGGAAACGCCCGTCGGCACCCTTTTCCCAATCGACACGGACGCATTCGAGCCCCTGCACCCGGCCGTCCGTGCCGACCGCCCGCTTGGTCAATACCGCCCAGTCGCGCTCGCAGCCTTCCTCCTGCGAGGAGGAGGTGCGCAGTTTCAGCGGCCAGTCCGGCCAGGTCAGCGCCTTGTTTTCGTGTTCCGGCGGCTGCGGCAGGATTTCAAGCTGGGTGATCGACGCGGCGCCCTGCCGGGTCGAGGTGCCGATGCAGTCCGAGCCGGTGTCGCCGCCGCCGATCACGATGACATGCTTGCCCTTGGCGGTGATCGTGCCGCCCGGCGCGGCCGCCGCCTCGCTGTCGCCGGCGTTGCGCTTGTTCTGCTGCGGCAGGAAATCCATCGCGAAGTGGATGCCGTCGAGATCGCGGCCGGGCACGTCGAGATCGCGCGCCCATTCGGCGCCGCCAGTCAGGGCGAGGGCGTCGCATTCGGCGAGCAGCGCCGCGACCTCGACCGTGGCGCCAACCTCGACCGAGGTGCGGAACTCGACGCCTTCCGCCGCCATCTGTTCGACGCGGCGGTCGATCAGGTGTTTCTCCATCTTGAAGTCGGGAATGCCGTAGCGCAGCAGCCCGCCGATGCGGTCGCTTTTCTCGAACAAGGTCACGCTGTGGCCGGCGCGCGCCAGCTGCTGGGCGCAGGCCATGCCGGCCGGGCCCGAGCCGATCACGGCGACGCGCTTGCCGGTTTTCCGCGGCGGGATCTGCGGCGTGATCCAGCCTTCCTCCCAGCCGCGGTCGACGATCGCGCATTCGATGGTTTTGATCGTGACCGGGTTGTCGTCGATGTTCAATGTGCAGGCGGCTTCGCACGGCGCCGGGCAGATGCGGCCGGTGAATTCGGGAAAATTGTTGGTCGAGTGCAAAACCGCCAGCGCCTGGCGCCACTGGTCGCGATAGACCAGGTTGTTCCAGTCGGGGATGACGTTGTTGACCGGGCACCCATCGTGGCAGAACGGAATGCCGCAATCCATGCAGCGCGCCGCCTGCTCGCGCAGGGTCGGCGTCGGCAGCGGCTTGACGAACTCCCCCCAGCTGGTTCGCCGCACCGCCGGCTTGTCGTAGCCGCGATCGCGCCGCGCATATTCGAGAAAGCCGGTCGGCTTGCCCATGATGACCCCGCAACCCGCCGGCTACTCGGCCGCGGCCATCTGCGCCGCCTCGCGCTCGGCCTTCAGCTCCAAGAGCGCGCGGCGATAATCCCTGGGCATCACCTTGACGAAGGCGGCAAGCGCGTTGTCCCAATCGTCGAGCAATTGGCGGGCGCGCACGCTGCCGGTCAGCAGCAGATGCCGCTCGATCAGGATTCTGAGCCGCTGGGCGTCGAAGCGCAGCAGATCGCCCATGCCGTTATCGTATACGCTCGGCGGGCGCTGGCGCGGCCGCCCATCGTCGTCGCCGCTGGCGTCGCTCGCGGCGATCGGCTCCAGCTCGACCCCGGCCGGGTTGCACAATTTGGCGAACGCACCCTTCGGGTCATAGACATAGGCGATGCCGCCCGACATCCCGGCGGCAAAGTTGCGCCCGGTTTCGCCGAGCACGGCGACGACGCCGCCGGTCATGTACTCGCAGCCATGGTCACCGGTTCCTTCGACGACCGCGATGGCCCCGGAGTTGCGCACCGCGAAACGCTCGCCGGCAACGCCCTGGAAATAAGCTTCGCCGGCGATCGCGCCGTACAACACGGTGTTGCCGATGATGATGTTTTCGGTCGGCTCCAGCCGCGTCGCCGCCGGCTGGCGCACGATCAGCCGGCCGCCGCTCAGACCCTTGCCGACATAGTCGTTGGCGTCGCCGAACAGTTCGAGGGTGACGCCGTGGGCAAGAAAGGCCCCGAAACTGCCGCCAGCGGTGCCTTCGAACCGCACCCAGATCGTGTCTTCGGGCAAGCCGGCATGGCCATAGCGCTTGGCGACCGCGCCCGACAGCATCGCCCCGACCGTGCGGTGAACGTTGCGGATCGGGTAGTCGAGCCGCACCGGTTCGCGCCGCTCGAGCGCGGGCTGCGCCGCAACGATCAGCGCCTGGTCGAGCGCCCGATCCAGGTGGTGGTCCTGCACCTCGCAATGACGGATCGCGACACCCGGCCGGGCCGGCTCCTCGTACAGAAGCCGCGACAGGTCGACACCTTTCGCTTTCCAGTGGTTGACCGCGCGCACCATGTCCAGCCGATCGACCCGGCCGACCATCTCGTCGAAATTGCGAAAGCCCAGCTGCGCCATCAACTCGCGCACTTCCTCGGCGACGAAGAAGAAGTAGTTGATGATGTGCTCGGGCTGGCCGGTGAAGCGGGCGCGCAATACCGGGTCCTGCGTGGCGATGCCGACCGGGCAGGTGTTGAGGTGACACTTGCGCATCATGATGCAGCCGGCGGCGATCAGCGGCGCGGTGGCGAAGCCGAACTCGTCGGCGCCGAGCATGGCGCCGACGACGACATCGCGCCCGGTGCGCAAGCCGCCATCGACCTGCACCGCGATGCGCCCGCGCAAGCCGTTGCGCACCAGGGTCTGCTGGGTTTCGGCGAGGCCGATCTCCCAGGGCGAGCCGGCATGGGTCAGCGAGGTCAAGGGGCTTGCGCCGGTGCCGCCCTCGAACCCGGCGATCGTGACGTGATCGGCGCGCGCCTTGGCGACGCCGGCGGCGACCGTGCCGACGCCGACTTCGCTGACAAGCTTGACCGACACCGCCGCCTGCGGGTTGGCGTTTTTCAGATCGTGGATCAGCTGCGCCAGATCCTCGATCGAATAGATGTCGTGATGCGGCGGCGGCGAAATCAGCCCGACGCCGGGGGTCGAATGGCGCACCTTGGCGATCGCCTTGTCGACCTTGTGGCCGGGCAATTGGCCGCCTTCGCCGGGCTTTGCGCCCTGCGCCATCTTGATCTGCAGCACATCGGCGTTGACCAGGTATTCGGTGGTGACGCCGAACCGACCGGAGGCGACCTGCTTGATCGCCGACCGCTTGGAATCGCCGTTAGGCAGCGGCTTGAACCGCTCCGCCTCCTCGCCGCCCTCGCCGGTGTTCGACTTGCCGCCGATGCGGTTCATCGCGATCGCCAGCGTCGTGTGCGCCTCGCGGCTGATCGAGCCGAAGCTCATCGCCCCGGTGGCAAACCGCTTGACGATCTCCGCCGCGGGCTCGACCTCGTCGAGCGGCAAAGCCCGGTCGGCAAAGCGGAAGCGCATCAGCCCGCGGATCGTCAGCAGGCGCTCGGACTGGTCGTTGATCGTCTCGGCAAAGCTCTTGTAGTCGGGGGCCGAGTTGGCCCGCACCGCATGCTGCAGTTTGGCGATGGATTGCGGCGTCCACGCATGGGTCTCGCCGCGCAATCGGAAGGCATAGTCGCCGCCGGCATCGAGCATGTCGCGATAGAGCGGGTCGTCGCCATAGGCGCGTGCGTGGCGGACCAGCGCCTCCTCGGCGATGGCATGAAGGTCGGCTCCCTCGATCGTCGTCGCCGTGCCGGTGAAATATTTCTCGACAAACGTGCTTTCGAGCCCGACCGCGTCGAAGATCTGCGCGCCGCAATAGGATTGGTAGGTCGAGATGCCCATCTTGGACATCACCTTGAGGATGCCCTTGCCGAGCGCCTTCAGATAATTCTTCTGCACCTCGTAAGCGCTGAGCGGCAGGCCGTTCTCGACCCGGACCTGCTCCAGCGTGGCAAAGGCGAGATAGGGGTTGATCGCCTCGGCGCCATAGCCGGCGAGCAGGCAGAAATGATGCACCTCGCGCGCCTCGCCGGTCTCGACGACGATGCCGGTCTTGGTGCGCAGCCCCTGCAAGATCAGGTGATGGTGAACCGCCGAGGTCGCCAGCAGCGCCGGAATCGGCACCCGCTCCGCCGAAGCCGCACGGTCGGAGAGGATCAGGATGTTGTGCCCCGCCTCGACCGCCTCGGTCGCCTGCCGGCAGATGCGGTCGAGCGCGCGCTCGATGCCGGCGGCGCCCTCCCTGACCGGCCAGGTGGCGTTGAGCGTGTCGGTCTTGAAGCGGCCGTCGATCAGGTGCTCGATGTTGCGGATTTTCTCGAGGTCGCCGTCGGTCAGGATCGGCTGCGCCACTTCGAGCCGATGATGCGTGCCGACCTCGTGGCTCAACAGATTGGGGCGGGGTCCAATCATCGACACCAGCGACATCACCAGTTCCTCGCGGATCGGATCGATCGGCGGGTTGGTGACCTGGGCAAAATTCTGCTTGAAGTAGTTGTAAAGCAGCTTGGGCTTGTCGGAGAACGCGGCGATCGGCGTGTCGGTGCCCATCGACCCGACCGGGTCGTCGCCGATCTGAGCCATCGGCTCCAGGAAGAACTGGATGTCTTCCTGGGTGTAGCCGAAGGCATGCTGCAGGGTCTGCCGTGACGACGGATCGTTGGGCCGCGCCGGCGCCGATCCCTCGGGAGGATCGGGCAATTCCGACAATTTGTACTGCGTGGCCTTGAGCCAGGCTTCGTAGGGGTGCTCGGCGGCGAGCTTCCGCTTGATCTCGGCGTCGTCGATAATGCGGCCTTCATCGAGGTCGATCAGCAGCATCTTGCCCGGCTGCAGCCGCCATTTCCGCGTGATCCGCTCTTCCGGCACCGGCAACACACCGGCCTCGGAGGCCATGATCACGTGGTCGTCGTCGGTGATGATGTAGCGTGCCGGCCTGAGGCCGTTGCGGTCGAGCGTCGCGCCGATCTGGCGTCCGTCGGTGAAGGCGATCGCCGCCGGCCCGTCCCACGGTTCCATCAACGCCGCGTGGTATTCGTAAAAGGCGCGCCGCTCCGGCTCCATCAGCGGGTCGGCCCAGGCCTCCGGGATCAGCATCATCATCGCGTGCGCGAGCGAATAGCCGCCGCCGATGACCAGCAGTTCCAGGGCATTGTCAATGCACGCCGTGTCGGATTGGTTGGGCCCGATCAGCGGCACCATCTTTTCGAGATCGGTGCCGAGCAGCTCCGACGACATCGCCTGGCGGCGCGCGTGCATCCAGTTGACGTTGCCGCGCACCGTGTTGATCTCGCCGTTGTGGCAGATGAACCGGTACGGATGGGCAAGCCGCCACGACGGAAAGGTGTTGGTCGAGAACCGCTGATGCACCAGCGCCAGGGCCGAGACGGTCAGCGGGTTGCGCAGGTCGGCGTAGAAGCTCTCGACCTGCGGGGCCAGAAGCAGACCTTTGTAGACGACGGTTCGGGTCGAAAACGACGGCATGTAGAGGTCGCGCAAGGCCGGCAAATTGTGCCGCTCCGCAAGCGCGATGACGCGATTCAGGATCTGCTTGCGAATGGTCAGAATTTTGCGCTCGAACGCATCCTGGTCGGGGATGTCCGGGCTCGCCGCAACGATCGCCTGGGCGATCCACGGCATTGTCGCGATGACGCGCTCGCCGAGCCCTTCCGTCTCGGTCGGTACGTCGCGCCAGGCGAGGAGCGTCTGGCCCTCGACCCGCACCAGCCGCTCGACATGGGCGATCGCGATCGCCCGCGCCTGCTCGTCCATCGGCAGAAAGCATTGGGCCACGGCGTAGCGGCCCGGCGCCGGCAGATCGATGCCGCGCCCGGTGCACCAGTCGCGCAGCAATGCATCCGGCATCTGGATCAGGCAGCCGGCCCCGTCACCGACCAGCGGATCGGCGCCGACCGCGCCGCGGTGATCGAGGTTGACCAGGATCTGCAACCCGCGGCGGATGATGTCGTGCGATTTTCGCCCCTTGATATTGACGACAAAACCGACACCGCACGCATCGTGCTCGTTGCGTGGATCGTAGAGTCCTTGTCTGCCCTTCGCTGCCATCCTCAAGCGCTCTTTTACCGAGATTCCCTGGCGATTGCGCACATACCCCCAAAGTAGCAGGAGCATGTCCGGCAGTATGCATGACTAATATCGCGAACGCGAATCGTGCTTGCCAGATGCAGTGTGATTTGTGTCGCAGGCTACTATGCCGAGCCTGACCGCGGCGAGGCCGTTCGTGCTATCCCTATTCCCGCGCCGCCATTCAGGAGCACGACATGGGACCGCTTGAGGGGGTCAGGGTCATCGAGCTCGCCGGCATCGGGCCGGCGCCGTTTTGCGCGATGCTGCTCGCCGATATGGGGGCGGAGGTGGTGCGTGTCGACCGGGCCGCCAATGTCGGGCTCGACGACAGCCGGGTCGGCGGACCGCCGGGCGAGGAGCACCGCTTCAACCTGCTGGCGCGCGGCCGCCGCAACATCGCCGTGGACCTGAAGAACAAGGACGGCGCCGCCGCGGTGCTGCGCCTCATCGACCGGGCCGATGCGCTGATCGAGGGGTTCCGCCCGGGGGTCATGGAGCGGCTGGGCCTCGGCCCCGACACCTGCCTCGCCCGCAACAAGCGGCTGGTCTACGGCCGCATGACCGGCTGGGGCCAGGACGGCCCGATCGCCCATGTCGCCGGACACGACATCAACTACATCGCCCTGTCAGGCGTGCTATCGACGATCGGCGAGCGCGGCGGCCCGCCGGTACCGCCGTTGAACCTCGTCGGCGATTTCGGCGGCGGCGCCCTGTATCTGGCGATGGGAGTGCTGGCCGGCATTATCAGTGCGCGCCACACCGGTGCCGGCCAGGTCGTCGATTGCTCGATGGTCGAGGGCTCGGCCTCGCTGATGACGATGATGTATGCGGCGCTCGCCTCCGGCGCCTGGGTCGAGAAGCGCGGCCACAACCGCACCGACGGCGGCGCTCACTACTATCATGTCTACGAGACGAAGGACGGCGAGCACGTCGCGATCGGCTCGATCGAGCCGCAATTCTATGCGCTGCTGCTGCAGCACACCGGTTTGAAGCCGGAGGATGTGCCGGAGCAGACCGATCGTTCGACCTGGCCCGACATGCAGAAGCGCCTTGCCGCGATCTTCAAAGCGAAGACCCGCGCCGAATGGGTCGCAATCATGCAGGACACCGACATCTGCTTCGCCCCTGTCCTGCGCATGTCCGAGGCGATCCGGCACGAGCACAACCGCCACCGCGGCAGCTTCATCGAAGTGGACGGGATCACGCAGCCGGGCCCGGCCCCGCGGTTTTCGGCGACGCCGTCGCAGGTGCAGCGGCCGCCATCGCGGATCGGCGCCGATACCGATGCAATCCTCAAGGATTGGGGATTTTCCGGCGACGAGGTCGCCGCCTTGCACAGGAGCGGGGCGGTGCGCTCGCCCGGGTGAGACCCGGCTTCGCTTGCGGCCGAAAAATCACGGCCCTATCCTCGCCCGACCACGATGGAGGGATCGCCATGGATACGATCGAGGCGACGCCGCGCACCGAGGCGAAACTGCTGGGCGAACTGCCGCTGCGCCTGCACCACAACGCCTATGTCGTCAAGGACCACGAGGCCAACCGTCGGTTTCTCGAGGATTTGCTCGGCATCCCGCTGGTCGCGACCTGGTGCGAACGCACCTGGCGCGAAGACCTCGGCCGCCATGTCGATTTCTGCCACACGTTTTTCGGGCTGAAAGACGGCGGGGCGCTCGCCTTCTTCCAGTTTGCCGACGACGAGATGTACGAATTGACCCAGGCGAAATCGCCGCCCAAGGTCGGCAGCCATTACCACATCGCGCTGAAGGTTTCGGACGCGTCCTATGACGAACTGAAGGCGCGGCTTAACAAGGCGGGCGAGCCGTTCCGCGAGACCGACCACGGCTATTGCAAGTCGATCTATACGAAATCGCCCGACGGCATGATCCTCGAATTCACCTGCGACCCGCCGGACGTGGCCCAGATCGATGCGCTGCGCCGCGCCGACGCGCACAGCGAGCTCGCGCGCTGGCTTAGCGGCGACCGCCACGTCAACAACCAGCTTCGGCACCGCGACTGACGTTTCCTGTCGTTGCGAGGCGCCGAACGGCGCCGCGGCAATCCCGGCGGGCTGATCTGTAGTGGAGCGAGGCTAATCTTTTGCGGAACGAGATTGCTTCGCTCCGCTCGCAATGACGATTGGGGAGTGACAAAGCATGAAGATCGGGTTCATCGGCCTCGGCATGATGGGCAAGGGCATGGCCGCCAACCTGCAAAAGGCCGGGCACCAGCTCGTCGTGCACGATCTGCGGCGGGCGGCGGCCGAGCCGTATCTGGCCAAGGGCGCGGTGTGGGCCGACAGTCCGAAGGCGGTCGCCGAACAATCGGAGGTCGTGTTCACCTCGTTGCCGGTGCCGGCCGATGTCGAGGCGGTCGCGCTCGGCCCCAATGGCTTGATCGAAGGCATGAAGCCCGACAGCGCGTTCTTCGACATGTCGACCAACTCGGTCGCGGTGGTGCGCAAGATCAACGCCGCGTTCGCCGAAAAGAACCTGTACATGCTCGATTCGCCGGTCAGCGGCGGGCCGGGCGGCGCGGCCAGCGGCAGGATGGCGATCTGGGTCGGCGGCGACGAGCAGCAGTTCAACCGGCACAAGAGCGTGCTCGACGCGATGGGCGACCAGGCCCGCTATATCGGCCCGATCGGCGCCGGCACGATCGCCAAGCTCGTGCACAATTGCACCAGTGCCGTGGTCGGCGTCGCGCTCGCCGAGGTCATGACGATGGGGATCAAGGCCGGGGTCGACCCGCTCGAATTGTGGGAGGCGGTGCGCCAGGGCGCGACCGGCCGCCAGCGCACCTTCGACCGGCTCGGCAAGTTTTTGAGTAGCAGCTACGACCCGGCCGATTTCGCCTTGCGCCTGTTGCACAAGGACGTCTCGCTCGCGGTCGGGCTCGGCAAGGAGGTCGGGGTGCCGATGCGTCTCGCCAACCTCGCGCTCGAAGAGTTGACCGAGGCGATGAACCGGGGCTGGGCGCAGCGCGACAGCCGGGTGCCCGGGCTGTTGCAGGTCGAGCGCTCGGGCATCGCGCCGCTCAATGTCGATCCTGCCAAAATCCAGGCGGTGCTCGACGCCGACAAGCCAAAGTGACCGGGGCCGAAATGACCGCGCCTAGCCCGTATACGGTGGTCGCCTATAACACGGCGACCCACAGCGAGAACAAGATCCACGACGATGCGGTCGCCCGGCGCTTCGGCTTTGATGGCGGGCTGGTGCCCGGCGTCGATGTCTATGCCTACATGACCCATCTGCCGGTCGCGCATTGGGGCCGCGCCTGGCTCGAACGCGGCACCGCTGAGTGCCGCTTTCTGAAGCCGGTGCACGATGGCGATCGGGTCACGGTCAGCGCCGTCGAAGAGGGCGGCGAGCTGGCGATCACGCTGGCGGCACGCGACATCGTCTGCGCCACCGGCCGGGCCGGCTTGTCCGACGCGCCGCCGCCGACGCTCGACGGGCGCGAGCCGGTTGGCGAGCGCGCCCCGCCGCTGCCGCCGGCGGATACGGCCTCGCTCGCGGTCGGTACGAGGCTCGGCATCGCGCCGCTCCATTGCACGCCGGAACTGGCGGCGGAATACCTGGAGAACGAGCGCGAGACACTGCCGCTTTACGCGGCGGAAGGCCTCGTTCATCCGGTCGTGATCCCACGCCTGGGCAATTTCGCGCTCAACCGCAACGTGACGCTCGGGCCGTGGATGCATGTCGGCAGCCGCATCCGGCATTTTGCCGCTGCGCATGTCGGCGACACGCTGGCGGTACACGCCGAGGTCATCGGCAATTACGAGCACAAGGGCCACCTGTTCGTCGATCTTGACGTGCTGGTGGTAACCGCCGAGCGGAGGCTGATCGCCCGCGCCGACCACATCTCGATCTATCGGCCGCGCCAGGTGCTGGCCGCCTGAGCCTGCGCACGGCGCGGGCGCGCCGCAGCCCGCGGATCACGATTCGAGA
>JASHNY010000041.1 GCA_030041385.1 Alphaproteobacteria bacterium | reverse complement strand
CAACCGAGCACGGCCCGGGTGCGCTGCCAGCCCGGCTCGGGGATCTGTGTGCCCGACACCAGCCGCATGGCCAGCGCCTCCAGCCGCTCGACCGTATCGCCGGCGCTGCGCCACGGCGATCCGTCGGCCAGCGCGGGCGGCCGCTTCCCGGCCCATTCCGCGGCGGGGTCGAGCGCCAGCGGGTCGGCGCCGAGATCGAGATCGGCGGCGAGCGCGCGCAACAGCGATTCGTCCTGCGCATCGGTGCCGCGCCGTATTCGGCAGAACGCGACCAGCAATGCGTCGAGCCGCTCGCCCGCCGGGCTTTCGCCGAACACATGCAGCCCGTCGCGGATCTGCAATTCCTTCAATTCGCAGAGGAACCCGTCGAGCTTGCGCAGCGAGGCGGCGGTGTCGTCCGCGGCGGCGATGCCGCAATCGCGGTCGATCCCGGCGGCGGCGGCGCGCTGCAGGATTTCGCCGGCGAGCGGGGCGATGCGGCGCGGATCGCCGCGCGCGGCCTCGTAATATTCGTCGATCAGCCGCTCCAATTCCGCGAGCACGCCATAGCTGCCGGCGCGGGTCAGCGGCGGGGTCAGGTGATCGACGATGACCGCCTGGGCGCGCCGCTTGGCCTGGGTGCCCTCGCCAGGGTCGTTGACGATGAACGGGTAGAGGTGCGGCATCGGCCCCAGCGCCGCCTCCGGCAGGCATTCCGCCGACAGGGCGAGCGCCTTGCCCGGCAGCCATTCGAGCGTGCCGTGCTTGCCGAGATCGACCACCGCGTCGGCGCGGAACTCGTCGGCAAGCCAGGCATAGGCGGCAAGGTAGGAATGCGGCGGCACCAGCGCCGGGTCGTGATAGGTCGCCTTGGGGTCGAGGTTGTAGCCGCGCGCTGGCTGGATCAGAACCGCGACATTGCCGCAGCGGAAGCCGGGGATCATCAACCGCCCGCAATCGAGCCGGCCGGGGCGGAAGAACGGGTCGCGTTCGGCCGAGCCCCACTGCGCCGCGATGCGCTTCTGCACACCCATCGGCAGCGACGCGAAAAACCCCGAATAGGTCGCGAACGACAGGCTCTCCTCGCCATTGGCCTCGGGCCGGGCGTTGCTCGGCCCGGCGAGGAGCCTCGCCATCAATGCCGCACCGTCCGCCGGCGCATCCTCGATGCGGTAGCCGGCCGCTTTCAGACTCGCGATCAGCCGCGTCGCCGATTGCGGCGTGTCGAGCCCGACGCCGTTGCCGATGCGGCCATCGCGGTTCGGGTAGTTGGCGAGCACGATGGCAATGCGCCGCTCGCCCGGCGGCTTGGCGCGCAACCGCGCCCAGTTGCGCGCGAGGTCGGCGACAAAGGCGATGCGGTCGGCGACCGGCCGGTAGCCGACCAAATCCGCCTCGGTCTCGGGATCGCGGCCATTTGGAAGATGACCGGGCGGCGCCTTGAACGACACCGCGCGCGACAGGATGCGTCCGTCGATCTCGGGCAGGGCCACGTTCATCGCCAGGTCGCGCGGCCCGAGCCCGCGCGTGCCGGCGCGCCAATCCGCCTCGTCGCCGCCGGAAAACACGATTTGCAGGATCGGGCAATCCGCCGCGAGCGGGTCGACGCTCCCTGACGCGGCGACCGAAAACCCGGTGGCGTTGAGGATCACGGCCGGCGGATGGGCGGCAAAGGCGGCGGCGGCGAGGGCCTGCGCCTCGCCGTCTTTGAGGCTGTGAACGAAGATCGGCAACGGCCGCAATCGCCGCGCCGCGAGCGCCCGCACCAGCGCGTCGATCGGCGCCGTGTTGCCCGATTGCACCAAGGCCCGGTAGAACACGAGCGCCACCACGCCCCCGTCGCCGGCCCATTCCGCGGCGATGTCGTCGAGGCTCGGCAAAGCCTTGTCCGGCCAGTAATACCCGGCCCGCAGCAACGGCGCCGGCTCGGCCCAATCCGCGCCGCCGCCGATCAGCGCGGCGGCATGGGCAAGGAAATTCTCCGCATTGCCGGCCCCGCCCTCGGCGAGATAGCGCCACAGCCGCCGGCATGAATCGGGGGGCGCGGTCGACAGCCGCGCGAGTTCAGCATCCGGCTTGTCGTCGCCGGGCAGCAGGGCGAGCGGTATGAAGCGGGCGCGACAGGTCTCGACCAGACGCTCGACCCCATAGGGCCAATAGGCGCGACCGCCGAGCAATCGGGCGATCACCAACCGGGCTTGCGCCACGACGTCCATATAAAGATCGACCGACAAATTGTGGCCGAGCCGCATCACCGGCGCGAGCCTGAGGCTCGGCGCGTTCGGGTCGGCGGCGCGACGCCGCGCCTGGGCCGCGGCGAGCAGCGCGATCTCGGTATCGGCGCTGGTCAAAACGACGATGTCGCCCGGGCTCTGCGCCAGGTCGATGGCGGCCGACCCGTCGGCAATCTGCCCCGGTTCGGTGGCGAGGAGGTGCATTCACCCTCCCAGCGCCGCCGCGATCGCGGCCCGGTCGATGCCGTTGCGGCCAATCACGACAAAGCGCGTCTGCCGCGCCTCGCCCTGCTGCCAGGCGCGGTCGAAATAATATTGCACGCGGTCGCCGACCGCCTGCACCAAAAGCCGGCGGTCGCGCCCGGGCACCTCGGCAAACCCCTTGAGCCGCAGCAGATCGTGGCGGCGGACGAGATCGGCCACCAGCAGACGCAGCGCGGCCGGATCGGCCACCGGGCCGCGGGCCACGACGAAACTGTCGAAATCGTCGTGGTCGTGCCCGTCTTCGGCATCGTGCGACGACGGGCGGGCGGCGAGATCGTCCTCGGCGGCGGCGCCTATGCCGAGCGCGACCGAAATCGGCACCCTGCCGTCGCGGGCGGCGACCAGCCGCACCCCCGGGCGCAGCCGCGCCGCGATATCGGCGCGCAGCCCGTCGAGCGCCGCCGGCTCCATCAGGTCGGTCTTGTTGAGGATCACGAGGTCGGCGCAGGCGAGCTGGTCGCAGAACACTTCGGCGAGCGGGTTGTCGTGGGCGAGCGAAGGGTCGTCCGTCCGTTGCCGTGCCACCGCCGCAGGATCGTCGGCAAAACGGCCGGCGGCGAGCGCGGCGGCGTCGATCACGGTCAAGACCCCGTCGACCGAGGTGCGGGTGCGGATCTCGGGCCAGGCGAACGCCTCGACCAGCGGCTTCGGCAGGGCCAGGCCCGAGGTCTCGATGACGATGTGGTCGGGCGGCGCCGGCCGCTCGACCAGCAGGCGCAAGGTCGGCAGAAACTCGTCGGCCACGGTGCAGCACAGACAGCCATTGGCCAGTTCGACGATGTCGCCCTCGCCGCAGGCAGCCTCCCCGCAGCCGAGCAGAACCTCGCGGTCGATGCCCAGTTCGCCGAACTCGTTCACGATGACCGCGAGCCGATGCCCGGCGGATTCGGCCAAGAGATGGCGCACGAGGCTGGTCTTGCCGGCGCCGAGAAACCCGGTGACGATCGTCGCAGGAACGCGCCGCATGGCCTAGCTGCCCCCTTTCAACACCAGCGGCAGGCCGGCGGCGACAAAGACGACGCGGTCGGCGAGCGCGGCGACTGCCTGGTTAAGGCGCCCGGCCTCGTCGCGGAAACAGCGGCCGAGCGGGGTTTCCGGCACCAGCCCGAGCCCGACCTCGTTGGCGACGAGCACGATCGGCCCCGCAGCGGCGCGCAAGGCCGCCAGCAATCGGCCGGTCTCGGTTTCGGCGGCGCGCCCGGCGAGCAGCAAATTCGCCAGCCACAGCGTCAGGCAATCGACCAGCAACGGCCGCTCGGCGCCGGTTTCGCCCGCGATCGTCTCGGGCACGCCGAGCGGCGCCTCGATTGTCCGCCAGAACGGGCCGCGGCGCGCGCGATGCGCGGCGATGCGCGCCGCCATCTCGGCATCGCCGGCCTCGGCGGTGGCGCAGTAGGTGCCGGCGGCCGCCGCCGCTTCGACCAGCCGCTCGGCATGGCGGCTCTTGCCGGAACGCGCGCCGCCCAGCACCAGCGTCACGGCGGGCAGCATCCCCGCCTCGGGTAACGACAAAATCGCCTCCTCCGCCCGAGGAATCGACCGCGCCCGGCGATGCGGAGGTCTCCTGGCTCGGGGTCGCCACCCGCGGCGCCTTCCCGGTTTCCCAGTGGCTCGTGCCGCGGGCTCGCCGCTTACAGTTGCGGGGGCAGCGCCGGCATTGCACCGGACTTCCCTGTCGCATCGCCGGCGCGACGCTAGCACGCGGCGGGCGCCAGTTCTAGCGCGCCGGGCGGTTGACGGTGACGACGCGCCAGCCGTTGCCGAGCCCGGCATCGTCGATATGGTCGATGCGGGTGATCGCGCAATTCTCCATCGTGAAGGCGAGGCAGGATTCGGGATCGAGGTTCAGCGCCAGGCCGAGCGCGGCGCGGATCGTGCCGCCATGGGCGACGGCGATGACGTCGCGCCCGCGATGCGCCGCGACGAGGCGGTCGATCGCGCCGCCGACCCGTTCCATGACCTCGACGAAGCTTTCGCCGCCGGGCGCGCGCTCGTGCGCCGGTGCATGCCAGAAGCGGTGGAACGCGCCGCCCCGCGAACCGCGCAATTCCTCGTAGGTCAAGCCCTGCCAGTCGCCGAACGCCTGCTCGGCGAGGTCGGCGATGGCCGGCGCATCGGGGCCGGGGATCGGGTCGGGGCCTGGCAATCCGGCGGCGACGATCGCGCGCGCGGTCTCGTGGGTGCGGCGCAGATTGCTGGTGACCCATATCGCGCCGCGCGGCAATTGGCGGGCGAGGCCGGCAAAGGTGGCAGCATCGCCGCAATCGCACGGCATGTCCTTCTGCCCATAGATGCGGCCATCATGGTTGACCGGTGCATGCCGCACCCACCAGAACCGCGTCGTCGTCTGAACGCTGCTCATTACGCAGCCGCAGCAAGCAGCATAACGATCTCTCCGATCTGCTGGAAGGCGCCGAGGACGTCGCCGGTGTAGCCGCCGATCTGGCGCTGCGCAAGCGCGGCCGTCGCGGCAACCGCGACAGCGGCGGCCGCCAGCGCGACGAGGCCCGAGACCGGGCCGAGACAGCCGACGGCGATGGCCGCGCCGAGCGCCGCCGCGAACAGCGCCGCCCATGGGCCGGGCC
>JASHNY010000040.1 GCA_030041385.1 Alphaproteobacteria bacterium | reverse complement strand
CCTCCCGCACCCGGTGCCGCGCCCGCCCCGGCAACCGCGCCCGCCCCGGCAACCGGCGCCGCGGCGGCGCCCGCTGCCCCGCCCGGCCCCACGGCGATGTCCAACCCGACCATGACCGGGCCCCTGGTAGCCAATCCTAACCCCCTGAAGTTTCAGGCCGATCCGCTTGGCACAGTCTATATTACCGGCGTCGCCAGCGGTCTCGGCTTTGCCGAAGGCAACTCCTTCGCCACCGACCGGTCCGGCCAGTTCGACATCAGCAACGGCCAGGTAATGGTTCAGAAAACCGACGGCCTCTTCCAGTTTTATCTCCAGGCGGGGATCTATTCACTGCCGTCGCTCGGCACGCCATACGTGCGGGCGACCAATGTTGTCAGCGACTTCTTCGGGGCGTTGCCGGTGGCCTACGCAAAGCTGGCCCCGAGCGACAGCCTGTCGGTGCAGATCGGCAAATTGCCGACGCTGATCGGCGCCGAATACACGTTCACCTTCCAGAACATGAACATCGAGCGCGGCTTGCTGTGGAACCAGGAGCCGGCGATCAGCAAGGGCATCCAGGGCAACTACACCGCCGGGCCGGTGGCGCTGTCGCTTTCGCTCAACGACGGCTTCTATTCAGGCCGCTACAACTGGCTCACCGGCTCGGCAACATGGACGATCAACAGCGCCAACACGCTGGAAGTGGTCGCCGGCGGCAATTTCGGCACCACCAGCTTCCTGCCGAGCCAGCCGCTCGCGACCCCGGTGCCGCAGAGCAACAGCCAGATCGTCAACCTGATCTACACCTACAGCGCGGCACCGTGGACCGTGACGCCGTATTTCCAGTTCACCAACGTGCCGGCCAATGCGACCTTGGGCTTCCCGAGCGGCGCCCAGACCTATGGCGGGGCGGTACTGGCCAATTACGCCTTTACCCCCATGTTCAGCCTGGCGGGCCGGGCCGAAATAATCGGTTCGACCGGCAGTCTTGCGAGCGGCGCGCCGAACCTGCTTTACGGCCCGGGCAGCGCGGCATGGTCGTTGACCCTGACCCCGACCTTTCAGAAGGGCATCTTCTTCGCACGCGCCGAAGGCTCGATCGTGCAGGCCTGGGGCACCACCTCGGGCGACGCCTTCGGCAAGAGCGGCAATGCAAAAACCCAGGAGCGCCTGATGCTCGAAACCGGCGTTGTCTTCTAGTGTGGCGAATCCGAAGTTCGCCGTATCTTGGGGTGAGCTGAGCGCGAATTTCGGATGTGAGAGCACACTGGCGGGCCCTGGCCCGCAGAGGAGGGAGCCGTGAAAAAGATCGAGGCGATCATCAAGCCGTTCAAGCTCGACGACGTGAAAAGCGCATTGCATGAGATCGGTGTGAGCGGAATGACGGTCAGCGAGGCACGCGGCTTTGGACGGCAAAAGGGCCATACCGAGGTTTATCGTGGTGCGGAATACGTGATCGACTTCCTGCCCAAGGTCAAAATCGAGGTCATCGTTGACGACGCGCTGGCGCCGCGGGCGATCGAGGCGATCCAGCACGGCGCCCGCACCGACAAGATCGGCGACGGCAAGATTTTCGTGTCGACGATTGACGAGGCGATCCGCATCCGCACCGGCGAGCGCGGCGCGGACGCGGTGTGAACAATCCGGAGCGCGCCGTCCCTATTTCTCGCCCAGTGCAGGCGGGCGCGACGGCGGCTCCATCTCGCCGGCATGGAAGTCGAGCGCGGCGCCGTTCAGGCAATAGCGCAAGCCGGTCGGCTGGGGCCCGTCGTCGAAGACGTGGCCGAGATGGCCGCCGCAGTGGCGGCAATGCACCTCGGTGCGGGTCATAAAAAAGCTGCGGTCGGTTTCGGTTTCAACCGCATTGTCGAGCGGCGCATAGAAGCTGGGCCAGCCGGTGCCGCTGTTGAACTTGGTGGCGGCGCCGAAAAGCGGCTCGCCGCACCCGGCACAATGATAGATGCCGGAGCCGTATTGCTTGTCGAGCGGGCTCGTGCCGGCGCGCTCGGTCCCGTGCTGACGCAACACCCGGTATTGCTCGGGGGTCAATTTCTTGCGCCATTCGCCGTCTTCGAGCGTCACCTCGAAAACCTTGTCGGCTGCATTGTCCGCCCGCCCGCCTCTGCCGAAGCGGTTCAGCCAATTCTCGGTCATGATGCGCACCTCGCCGATATCGATCGCTTCGTACCGCCCGGACCGGACCGACACCCGAAGCCGGCATAGAGGCGCCGGCTCCCGTCAGTGAACCTGCTCGCCGGCTCCCGGCACCGGCCGCAGCAGCTCCGCCGTCGACCGGGCGATCCAGCACCATACCACACAGGTTAAATCGTCGTCGCCACCGCGCAACCGTTCTGCTTCCCTTTCGGCAATCGCGACCGCCTCGGCGCCGTGGCGGCGCACCAGCAACAGTGCCGCCTCCCAGATCTTGCGCTCATTGGTCATCATCATGTTAAAGCCCGCCGAGCCGGATCAGTTCCGCCAGACCACCACGCGTTGCATTGCTTCGCGGCTACCCATTCAAGATGTTGTTTGCCTGCGATCTAAGATATACTGCATCCTGCTTGCGCCGCCTTCAAGCCTCCCTATAATCCGCCGCGATGCCCGACCTCTTCGACAATCTGGCGCCGAAGGCTGCCGACAGCTACTCCGCCAAGGATATCGAAGTTCTCGAAGGGCTGGAACCGGTGCGTCGCCGCCCTGGCATGTACATCGGCGGCACCGACGAGCGCGCCCTCCATCATCTCGCCGCCGAGGCGCTCGACAACGCGATGGACGAGGCCGTTGCCGGCCATGCCAGCCGCATCGAGATCGAGCTTGCCGCCGACGGCACCGTCACCGTGCGTGACAACGGAAGGGGGATTCCGGTCGATCCGCATCCGCGCTTCCCCGGCAAATCCGCCCTCGAAATCATCCTGACCATGCTGCACTCGGGAGGCAAGTTCGGCGGCGACGCCTACAAGACCTCGGGCGGATTGCATGGGGTCGGCATCTCGGTCATCAACGCGCTCTCAGACGCGCTCGACGTCGAGGTGGCGCGCGACCGGCGGCTGTGGCGGCAAGTGTACAGCCGCGGCGTTCCCACCGGCCCGGTCAAGGATTGCGGGCCGGTGCAAAACCGGCGCGGCACCACATTGCATTTCCACCCCGACCCCGACATTTTCGGCGACGCCGCGTTCCGCCCCGCCCTGCTCTATCGCATGGCGCGGTCGAAAGCCTATCTGTTCCGCGGCGTCGAAATCCGCTGGAGTTGCGACCCGTCGCTGCCGCGCCCGGACGGCGTGCCGGCCGAAGCGCGGCTGCATTTTCCGAACGGGCTCGGCGATTTTCTCGCCGCGACGCTCGACG
The DNA here is from genome assembly GCA_030041385.1 of Alphaproteobacteria bacterium. Taxonomy (GTDB): domain Bacteria; phylum Pseudomonadota; class Alphaproteobacteria; order ATCC43930; family CGMCC-115725; genus DATARH01. The sequence goes on along the minus strand of JASHNY010000040.1, from coordinate 5,846 downwards.
GCAATGCGATGCTGACCCCTCGCCCGTTCCATGGCCAGGTGTCGTTCCCGGATGGCGGCAGCGTCGAATGGGCGGTGTCGTGGCCCGAGGATGAGGATGACGGGTTCTGCCATTCCTATTGCAACACGATTCCGACCCCGGAGGGCGGCACGCACGAAGCCGGGCTGCGCAACGCGCTGACCCGCGGCATCAAGGGCTACGGCGAGTTGACCGGAAACCGCCGCATCGCCCAGGCCACCGGCGAAGACGTAACCGCCGGCGCGGCGATGCTGCTGTCGCTGTTTCTGCGCGACCCGCAATTCCAGGGCCAGACCAAGGAACGCCTCGCCTCGGCCGAGGCAGCGCGGCTGGTGGAGAACGCGCTGCGCGACCATTTCGACCACTGGCTCGGCGCCGATCCGGCGACGACGCGGCTGCTGCTCGATCGCATCGCCGAGCGCGCCGAGGAGCGTCAGCGCCGTCGCCAGCAAAAGGAATTGTCGCGCAAGACCGCCACCAGAAAGCTGCGCCTGCCCGGCAAGTTGACCGACTGCACCCGTGACAGCGCCGTGGGTACCGAGATTTTCCTCGTCGAGGGGGATAGCGCCGGCGGCTCGGCCAAGCAGGCGCGCGACCGCGAAACCCAGGCGATCCTGCCGTTGCGCGGAAAGATTCTCAACGTCGCCAGTGCCTCGGCCGACAAGATGAGGGCCAACCAGGAGATTTCCGACATCGTCCTGGCGCTCGGCGCCGGCGCCGGCGGCCAATACCGCGAGGATGCGCTGCGCTACGAGCGGGTTATCATCATGACCGACGCCGATGTCGATGGCGCCCATATCGCGTCGCTGTTGATGACGTTCTTTTTCCGCGAGATGCCGCGCCTGGTGGACAATGGCCATCTGTTCCTGGCGTTGCCGCCGCTTTACCGGCTGACCCAGGGCGAGGCCACGCTTTATGCCCGCGACGACGCCCACCGCGAGGAGCTGCTGCGCACCGGGTTCCCCGGTCGCGGCAAGATCGAAATCAGCCGTTTCAAGGGGCTGGGCGAGATGCCGGCCCGCTACCTGTGGGCAACGACGATGGACCCGGCGCAGCGGACATTGCTGCGCGTGACCGTGCCGCCGCGGCTCGGCCCCGACGCCATCGCTGAAGCGGCTTTTTCCCAGACCGAGAAACTGGTGGAGACCTTGATGGGCCGGCGCCCGGAATTGCGTTTCGACTATATCCAAAAGAACGCCCGCTTTGCCCGCGACCTCGACGTGTAGCCCGGTTTGCGCCGGCTCCGTGGCGCGCAGGGCTTGCGCCCGCCCGCGTGTCCCCCTACCTAACGTCCGTCGACCCGGCTGGGTCCGGCATCACTGCCGGCGCTTTCGATCGCCGCGTGCTTCCTGCCCATCGACGTCTGATGCGCCGCGCCTCGCGGCGGCCGTGTATTCAACTGGAGTTTTTGCGATGGCCAATGGTACGGTCAAATGGTTTAACGCACAAAAGGGCTATGGCTTCATTCGCCCGACGAATGGCGGTCCAGATGTCTTTGTTCATATTTCTGCCGTCGAGCGCGCCGGCATGGACAGCTTGGAGGAGAACCAGAAATTGACTTACGATCTGGAACAGGGTCAGCGGGGCCGCGTCTCGGCCGTCAACCTGCGTCCGGCCTAAAGGCCGACGCGAGCCGGGGAGGAAAACGGTTTGGCCAAGGAAGACCTGATAGAATTCGAAGGCACCGTGCTCGAATTATTACCGGACGCCCGCTTCCGTGTCCGGCTCGACAACGGGCATGAAACGCTGGCCTATTCCTCTGGAAAAATGAAAAAGAACCGAATCCGTATCCTCGCCGGCGACCGCGTAACCGTTGAAATGACCCCCTACGATCTCAGCAAGGGTCGCATCAACTTTCGCCACAAGGATACGGTAGCGCCGCCGATCATGCCGCGGCCTCAATTCCGTCGCCGATAAGTCGCAAAACCGTAACGATGCGCTCCGGACCTGTTTAAATCTCATGGCTGGATCGACAAAACCGGTTGACTTTTCCTCCGTCAACGCCAATTAGACGTGGCATGAGCTACGGCTTAATTCTCACCTAAGGTCACCACTTCTCGATGGATTTTTCTGAACTTGGTCTCTCGCCTGAAATTGTTCAGGCGGTTTCGGATGCCGGCTACGTAATACCCACGCCGATCCAGCAGCAAGCGATCCCCTTCGTCAAGGCCGGCCAGGATGTTCTCGGCTGCGCCCAGACCGGCACCGGCAAGACCGCCGGCTTTGCCCTGCCGATGATCGACAAGCTTGCCGCCGGCCGCGCCCGGGCGCGGATGCCTCGCTCGCTGATCCTCGAACCGACGCGCGAACTCGCGACCCAGGTTGAGGTCTCTTTCGAGGCTTACGGCAAGTACCACCGCCTCAGCACGGCACTGTTGATCGGCGGCGAAAGCTTCGCCGACCAGGAGCGCAAGCTCGACCGCGGGGTTGATGTTCTGATCGCGACTCCCGGCCGGCTGCTCGATCTGTTCGAGCGCGGCCGCGTGCTGCTGTCTGACGTCCGCATTCTCGTCATCGACGAGGCCGACCGCATGCTCGACATGGGCTTCATTCCCGATGTCGAGCGCATCGTCGGGTTGTTGCCGAAGGCGCGGCAGACATTGTTTTTCTCGGCGACGATGCCGCCCGAGATCCGCCGCCTCGCCGACGCCTTTCTGAGCAATCCCGTCGAGATTGCGGTGGCGCCGCCGGCCTCGCCCGCGGAAACCGTGGCGCAATCGCTGATCGTCTTGGAGCCGCACGAAAAGCGCGAGGCGCTGCGCCGGCTCATTCGCAGCGAAGACGTGAAGAACGCGCTCATTTTCTGCAACCGCAAGCGCGATGTCGACATCCTCTACAAGTCGCTCAGCCGGCACGGGTTCGACGCCGCCGCTTTGCACGGCGACATGCCGCAGCCGAAGCGGACCGAAACCCTCGCCCGCTTCAAGAACGGCGAGATCCGGCTCCTGGTATGCAGCGATGTGGCCGCGCGCGGTCTCGACATCGCCGGGCTCAGCCATGTGTTCTGCTTCGATGTGCCGTATCACGCCGAGGATTACGTGCACCGTATCGGCCGCACCGGCCGTGCCGGCCGCCCGGGCCGCTCGTTTATGCTCGCGGCCCCCGAAGACGGCAAATCGGTGGCGGCGATCGTCAAGCTGATCGGCAGGGAAATTCCCGTCGTGCCGATCGACGGCATCGCCCCGGCCGAGCTCGACGAAAGCGAGGACTATCGGCGTCGCCCGCGCACGCCGCGAGGATCGCGCCGCCCGGCGGAGCATGATGCCGGGCCGAAGCGTCAGCGCAAGCCGCGCCCCGCTGCGGAGCCAAACGTGACCCCGTTTCCGCGCGCGGCGATGCCCCCACGGCAGAGCGAGCGGCCGCGTCCGCCCGCGCCGCCCAGTGCGGCATTCGGCGATCACACGCCGGCTTTCCTTGCATGGCCGCCGCGGGTCGCCGGCCGGCCGTAAAGCCGCTATCATCGCCGCGCCGACGCGGCGATGAGATCCCCGATGCAGACGATCTTCGTCATGGTCAAATGCGAACGCGGCCAGGCCTATGGCGTGGCCGACGCCGCCGTGCTCGAGCTTGAGCAGGTGTCCGAGGTCTATTCGATCTCCGGGCAATACGATCTGCTGATGAAATGCTATCTGCCCGACAATGCCGATATCGGGCATTTCGTGACCGAGCGGGTGCAGGCGCTGCCCGGTATCCGGGACACGTTCACGATCATCGCGTTCAAGGCATTTTCGCCGGGCGGGGCATCAGGAGTGGTTGATGAGCGATGAGGGCTGGGTCAGGGTGGCGGCGCGCGGCGATCTGGCCGAGGGCGAGGTTATCGGCGTCGTCGTCGCGGGACGGGAAATCGCCGTCTACGATCTCGGCGGCGAATTGTTCGCCACCGACGATGTCTGCACCCACGCTTATGCGAAACTGTCGGACGGCTGGGTCGATCGCGGCGAGATCGAATGCCCACTGCATGCCGGGCGCTTCGATGTGAAGAGCGGCGCGGCGACCGCACCGCCTTGCATCGACGCGATCAAGACCTATCCGGTCCGCCAGGTCGGCGACGACATTGAGATCAAGCTAGGCTGACCCATAGCAATCGGGGTTCCAGCGCTCCAGATAGGTGGCCGGCGCCAGGTCGGTAAAGCCGCAGCGGCGATAGAGGTTCGCTGCATCGCGGGTTACCAACAGCCAGCGACGCAGGCCGGCGAGCGGCTTGTAGGCGAGAATCGTCTCGATCAGCCATTGCCCGAGCCCGCCATTGCGCGCCTCCGGGACGACAAACACATCGGCCAGGTAGGCAAAGGTCGCGTGATCGGTGACCAGCCGGGCAAAGCCGATCTGGCGCCCGTCGCGATAGAGGCCAAAGACGAGCGAATGGTCGATCGCCTGCTGCAATACCGGGCGCGGAATGCCGCGCGCCCAGTGCGAGCACTTGGCCAGAAAGTCGTGGATTACGTCGAGATCGAGCCGCGCCGGATCGGTGTCGATTTCATAGAAATGCCCGCCGCGGTCGCGGCAGGCCAGAACAGTGTCGGTCATCGGAAAATCCCTGCGGCAAGAGGCTGAGGCATGCATCGAAGCAGCCCCGGCACGCGCAGGGGCTGCTAGCGCATTCGTCGTCGCAAGGCGTGGAGCACGGCAGTCATGACGGCAGAAAATGGGAGCCGCGGCTGCGGTGTCAACCCGGCTTTTTCAGCCGGAAGCGCAGCACGTCGCCGGTCTTGCTCGATTCGAGCAACTCGCACCCGGTCGTCTGGCAGAAATGCGCGAAATCCTGGACCGCGCCGGGATCGGTCGCCAGCACGTCGAGAATGCCGCCGGCCGGCACGGTCTTCAGCGCGCGCCGCGCCTTCAAGACCGGCAACGGGCATTTGAGGCCGGTGGCATCCAGCGTTTGGTCTGCCCGGGCCGCCGCCGTTCCGCCGTTTTCCGCCATCTCGATACCCTACCCAAACCGTGCCGGCGCCAGTATGACATGGCCGCACTATGTCCATCTTATCCGAAACGCCTCGCCGGCCGATCGATCGCACGCAAATCGCCGCGACCGAGCGGCTGATCCGACCATATATCCGACGCACCCCGATCGTCGCGATCGAGGCCGGCGATTTCGGCCTCGCCGGCGCGCCGGTCGCGTTCAAGCTCGAATTCCTGCAATGCACCGGCTCGTTCAAGCCGCGCGGTGCCTTTGCCAATCTGCTGATGCGGCAGGTACCGGGCGCCGGGGTTGCGGCGGCCTCGGGCGGCAACCACGGCGCCGCGGTCGCCTATGCGGCGATGCGGCTCGGCATCAAGGCGACGATCTTCGTGCCCGAGATCACCTCGCCGGCCAAGCTCGACCGCATCCGCTCCTACGGTGCCGAGCTGGTCGTCGTCGGCGCGCGCTATGCCGACGCGCTGGCCGCGAGCGACGCCTTCATCGCCAAGACCGGCGCACTCCCGATCCACGCTTACGACCAGCCCGAGACATTGTTCGGCCAAGGCTCGGTCGGGCTCGAGCTGGAACAGGACCTGCCGGCGCTTGACACGCTGCTGGTGGCGGCCGGCGGCGGCGGGCTGGTCGGCGGCATCGCCGCCTGGTACGAACACCGCATCCGCCTCGTCGCGGTCGAGCCGGAACTGGCGCCCACGTTGCACGACGCGCTCGCCGCCGGCCGCGTGGTCGATGCCTCGGCGGGCGGCATCGCCGCCGATTCGCTGGCGCCGCGCCGGGTCGGGGAATTGATGTTCCCGCTCGCGCAGCGGTATGTCGCCGAGGCGGTGCTGGTGTCCGACGATGCGATCCGCGAGGCCCAGCTGCGGCTGTGGGAGACGCTGCGCATCGTCGCCGAACCCGGCGGCGC
>JASHNY010000039.1 GCA_030041385.1 Alphaproteobacteria bacterium | reverse complement strand
ATCGACCGGCCGCGGCGCGATGAAGGCGCCGCCGCGGACAGCCGCGGTTTCCGCCGCCGCTGCCGCCGGCGGGGTTGCCTCGGCGGCGGGCTCGGCGCGCTGCTCGGCGGCCGGCGCTTCGCCGCGAGCGGCCGGGGTTGCGGCGTTCTGGGTCAGGATCGGCTGGGTGTAGCCGGAGCCGGATTCGCGGGCCGCCTCAGATTGACGGCTCAACGCCGGCCTGCCGTCGCCGCGCGGGCTCAACTCGGCCTCGATCCCGGTGGCGACGACCGAGATGCGCATGCGTCCCTGCAGCTTTTCGTCGAAGGTCGAGCCGAAGATGATGTTGGCGTCGGGGTCGACCTCCTCGCGGATGCGGTTGGCCGCCTCGTCGACCTCGAACAGGGTCATGTCGCCGCCGCCGGTGATGTTGATCAATACGCCGCGGGCGCCCTTCATCGACACGTCTTCGAGCAGCGGGTTCGAAATGGCCGCCTCGGCGGCGTCGATCGCGCGGCGCTCGCCCTCGGCTTCGCCGGTGCCCATCATCGCCTTGCCCATCTCGCTCATGACTGTGCGGATGTCGGCGAAATCGAGGTTGATCAGGCCCGGCATCACCATCAGGTCGGTGACGCCCCGCACCCCCGAATGCAATACGTCGTCGGCCATCTTGAAGGCGTCGGCAAAGGTCGTGCGCTCGTTGGCGATGCGGAACAGGTTCTGGTTGGGGATGATGATCAGCGTATCGACGAATTTCTGCAATTCTTCGATCCCGCTTTCAGCGAGGCGCATGCGGTGGATGCCCTCGAACTGGAACGGCTTGGTCACGACCCCGACGGTCAAGATCCCGGATTCGCGGGCGACGCGGGCGATGACCGGCGCGGCCCCGGTGCCGGTCCCGCCGCCCATGCCGGCGGTGATGAACACCATGTTCGAGCCCTGCATCGCTTCGAGGATGTCGTCGATCGCCTCCTCGGCCGCGGCGCGCCCGACATCGGGCCGCGAGCCGGCGCCGAGGCCGCGGGTGACGCCGATGCCGAGCTGGATCTTGCGCGGGGCGGTGGACAATTGCAGCGCCTGGGCGTCGGTGTTGCAGGCGATGAATTCGCACCCCACGAGGTTGGAGCGAATCATGTTGTTGACGGCATTTCCCCCGGCGCCGCCGACCCCGACCACGGTGATGCGGGGCTTAAGCTCCTGCTCGTCTCTCGGGATGCTGAGATTGATCATCCTGTCGCCTCCACGCCTGTGGGGTTTTCGTCAAAACGGCCGCGATGCCGGCGCGCCCCTCGTTCCGCCCCCGCGGATCGGCCCGAACTGGTACCGATTGCCGATTCGCCGCGCTGTCGCGGCGCGGCGCCGCGCATATTACCCGTTTTGCCGCAGACGAGATATCCAATGCCAAAGAATTTCAATCGCAACCTCACAAATTTTCGCGCAACCACTGGCTGACCCGGCCGAGCACTCCGCCGGCCGCGGCGCGCCGCGGCCGCGGCGTCTCGGCCCGCTCCGAAACGGCAAAATGCAACAGGCCCGCGGTCGTCGAAAAGGCCGGCCCGTGCGTCGCCTCGGCGAGCCCGGCAATCCGCAGCGGGCGTCCGATCCGCACCTGCTTGTCGAGGATCACCGCCGCCAACTCGCGCACGCCATGGAGCTGGCACGCGCCCCCGGTCAGCACCACCCGGCGGCCGGCCACCTTGTCGAAACCGGCGACCTCGAGCCGGTTGCGGACGAACTCGAAGGTCTCCTCGACGCGCGGCGCGACGATGCTGACCAAAAGCGATTTCGGCACATGGTTGACGTGCCCGTCTTCTTCCTCGCCGATCTGCGGCACGGCGATCATCTCGCGTTCGTCGCGGGTCGCGGCGATGGCGCTGCCGAACAGCGCCTTCAGGCGCTCGGCATGGGCGAGCGGGGTCGACAGCCCGCGGGCGATGTCGTTGGTCACGTGGCCGCCGCCGATCGGCACGGTGTCGGCAAAGATCATGTTGCCGTCGAAAAACACGCCGATCGTCGTGGTGCCGCCGCCCATGTCGATGACCGTGACGCCGAGCGCCATCTCGTCCTCGACGAGGCAGGCGAGACCCGCGGCGTAGGGGCTGGCGACAAGCGCATCGACCGCCAGGTGGGCGCGGCCGATCACGGCGCTGTGGTTGCGCACGCTGGCGGTCGCTGCGGTGACGAGGTGCATGTTGACGCCCAGCCGCTCGCCGACCATGCCGCGCGGATCGCGGATGCCGCGGCTGCCGTCGATCGAAAACCCCACCGGGATCGAGTGAATGACCTGGCTGTCGTCCGACTCGCGCATCTGGTAGCCGCGCTCCAGGACCTCGTGCATGTCGGCGTCGGTCACCTCGCGCCCGGCGATGCCGATCTCGGCGTTGACGATGCGCGAAGCGGGAAACCCGCCCGACAGGTTGATGACGACGCGCTCGATCGTCTCGCCGGCCATCTGCTCGGCGGCGTGGACGGCGTTGCGGATCGATTCGCCCGCCGCTTCGAGGTTGACGATGGTGCCGCCCCGCACCCCGCGCGACACCTGGTGGCCGATGCCCAAAATGCGCGGCCCTTCAGCCTCGACCCGGGCGATGAAGCAGCAGATTTTCGAGGTCCCGATATCGACCGCGGCGACGACGCTGCCGCGCGGGCGAACCGGAGCCGGGCGCAGCCTCGCCCTGCCGCTATCCGCATGCGGCGCCGACCTCGGCCCCCGCGCCGCCGCCGTCTCGCTCGCTGCCTCGCGCAGGCTCATGTGTTTTTCCCCGCCGGGTGAGGCTTCTTTGCCGACGTGGTTTCCTTCGGTGCGGCCGCCGCGGTGGTCCGGATCACCAACCGGTCGGGCAGCCGCATATCGATGGTCTGCACGTCGCGCTTCAACAGGCCGGTCGTCCGTTCGAGCTGCGCCAGGTGCCGCCATGCCGCGGCGGGGTCGTCCTCTGGCAGCAATACGTCGATCGCATGGGCCATGCGCAGGTTCCAGCGTCGCCCGCCGACCCAGATCGCCGCGGTGACGCGGGCGGCGAGGTCGGGCTCGCTGGACAGCATGTCGATCAAGGCGCGCGCATGGCTGGCCGCGTCGTCGCCGACGACGGTCGGCAGGCTGGCGAAGCGGCGCAGATCGGTGACCGCGATCACGGTGCCGTCGCGGCCGATCAGCTGCTGCCTGCCGTCGTGCTGCCACACTGCCAGCGGGATACGCTCGACAAGGCGGATAAAGAGGGTGTCGGGCAGGCGCCGTTCGATCGCGGCGGAGCGCACCCAGGGCAGGCTTTCGAGCTTTTTCTGGGCGCGCTCCGGGTTCACCGCCAGGATCGGCGTGCCGCGGGCAGCGCCGAGCGCTGCCATGATCGTCGCCGGATCGGTGGTGAGGCGGCCCTCGACCTCGACATCGGTGACGACAAAGCCGAGCGCGGCGGTGGCGTCGATGGCGACATCCCTGGCGTGCTGCGCCACCGCCGCGCCGAGCGGCAGCCTGGTGCTCGCGACCGTGCCGAAAACAAAGGCGCAGGCCAGCGCCGGCACTGCCCACGCCGACAGCCGGCGCAGACTCCGCGGCAGGCGGCGCCGGCGCGGTCGCCGCGAGCGGGCGGCACGCGACGGTTTCACCGCGGGCATGAGGCGTCCTCGGCGATCCAGGCGACCAGCTCGTCAAAGCCGATGCCCACGCTCCGGGCGATGTCGGGAACCAGCGAGGTCGGCGTCATCCCCGGCTGGGTGTTGATTTCGAGCAGGTAGAGCCGTGCTCCCTCGGCGGCGTTCGCGTCATAGCGCAGATCGGCGCGGCTGACGCCGCGGCAGCCGAGCGCGCGGTGGGCGCGCGCCGCGATGTCGAGCGCCGCGGCATAGTCGCGTGGCGGGATCGGCGCCGGGATCAGATGGTCGGAACCGCCCTCGCTGTACTTTGCGGTGTAGTCGTAAAAGCTGCCGCGCGGCACGATCTCGCACACGCCGAGCGCGCGCTCGCCCATCACCGCAACGGTCAGTTCGCGATTGCCGACAAACGGCTCGACCAGCAATTCCTCGCCGTAACTCCACCCGGCAACCTCATCCCGCCAGGAATTGTCGCCGATCCGCACGATGCGAACGCCGATCGACGATCCCTGGTCGGTCGGCTTGACCACGAACGGCGCCGGCATCGGGTCGGCGGCAAGCGCCGCCTCGCGGCTGACCACCATGCCGCCGGCGACCGGCAATCCGGCGCGGATGAAGATTTCCTTCGCGGTCGGCTTGTGCATCGCCACGGCCGAGGCGCGCACCCCGGAATGGGTGTAGGGGATGGCGAGCATTTCGAGGACGCCCTGGATCGTGCCATCCTCGCCGCCGACCCCGTGCAGGGCGTTGAAAATCAAGTCCGGGCGCGGGTCGAGCGCGCGCAGCAGTGCCGGCAGGTCGCGCCCGACATCGATGCTTCGCACCCGGTAGCCGCGGTCGGCCAATGCCTTGGCGCACTCGATCCCGCTCGACAGCGACACCTCGCGCTCCGGCGACCAGCCCCCCATCAACAAGGCGACATTGCCGCTCATCGCGCGCCTGCGGCGGCAGCGACCGGGGCGACGCCGGGCAGCGGCAGGCCGATGCGGCGGATCTCCCATTCGAGCACAATGCCGAATTGCACGTGGACGCGGCGCCGCACCTCTTCGCCCAGCCCCTCGATATCGGCGGCCGTGGCCTCGCCGGTATTGATCAGGAAGTTGGTGTGCTTCTCCGACACCATCGCGCCGCCGCGCACAAGGCCGCGGCAGCCCGCCATGTCGATCAGCCGCCAGGCCTGATGCCCCGGCGGGTTGGCAAAGGTCGAGCCGCCGGTGCGGGCGCGGATCGGCTGGGAGGCCTCGCGCGCACGGCTGATCTCGGCCATGCGCAAGGCGATCGCCGCGGGCTCGCCGGCGTTGCCGCGAAACACCGCGCCGGTAAAGATCCAATCCTCCGGAACGCCGCAGTGACGATAGGACAGCCGCATCTCGCCCGCGTTCAGGCGATGCCGGGTGCCGCTGCGGTCGACCGCATCGGCGTGGACGAGCGCATCCCTGACCTCGCCGCCATAGGCGCCGGCGTTCATGCGCAGGCCGCCGCCGACCGTGCCGGGCACGCCGCTGAGGAATTCGAGCCCGGCAATTCCGGCTTCCGCCGCCGCCAGCGCGACATTGACGTCGAGCGCCCCGGCCCCGGCCCGGATGCGGTCGCCGCCCGGCTCGACCGCGGCAAAGCCGCGGCCGAGGCGGATGGTGACGCCGCGAATGCCGCCGTCGCGCACCAGCAGGTTCGAGCCGACCCCGATCACCGTCACCGGGATGTCGCCCGGCAATGCGGCGAGAAACCCGGCCAGGTCTTCGGCATCGGCCGGGCGGAACAGCACCTCGGCCGGCCCGCCAACGCGGAACCAGGTCAATGCGCCGATCGGCGCATTCGCGGCCAGCCGCCCGCGCACCGGCGGCAGAAGCTGCATCAAGGCATCGCCGGCAAGCGGGGCCGGCGGTTCGGCGCAGGCGATCATGCGACGCGGCTCCGCTGGTCGAGCGCGGCGAGCTCGGCGGGCAGGCTGTTCGCCCACCCGGTGATCGAGCCGGCACCGAGGCATACCACCATGTCGCCGGGGCGTGCCAGCGTGCGGACGGCCGGCGCGAGGTCGTCGGCTGCCTCCAGCGCACGCACGTTGCGGTGGCCATGGGCGAGGATGCCGGCGACCAGCGCGTCGCGGCTGACACCGTCGATCGGGGTCTCGCCGGCGGCGTAGATGTCTGCGACCAGCACCGCGTCGGCATCGTTGAAGCAGGTGCAGAACCCGTCGAACAGGTGCGCCACGCGGGTGTAGCGGTGCGGCTGGACGACGGCGATCACCTTGCCCGCGACGATCGCGCGCGCCGCCTTCAGCACGGCGGCGATCTCGACCGGGTGGTGGCCGTAATCGTCGATGACCGCGACCCCGTTCCACTCGCCGGTCTTGGTGAAGCGGCGCTTGACCCCCTCGAAATTGCGCAGCGCGGCGCGGACGACGGCGTCGCCGAGCCCCATCTCCTCGGCAACCGCGACCGCCGCCAGCGCATTCTGCACGTTGTGGTCGCCGAACATCGGCAGGAACAGGTTGGCGATCGTGCGTTCCTGCTCGGTGGTCCGGTCGGTGATCACCGCATCGAAGCGCGACCCGTCGCGCGTGGCGACGACGTTGGCGGCGCGAATATCGGCCTGCGGGCTGAAGCCGTAGGTCAACAGGCGCCGGTCCGACAATCGCGGGATCATGCCCTGCACGACCGGATGATCGATGCACAGCACGGCAAACCCGTAGAACGGGATGTTGGCGACAAAGCTTTCGAACGCCTGCTGCAAGGCCGCGAAATCGCCGTAGAAATCGAGATGCTCGGGATCGATGTTGGTGACGACCGCAATCGTCGCCGGCAGGCGGGTAAAGGTGCCGTCGCTCTCGTCGGCCTCGACCACCATCCACTCGCCAGTGCCGAGCCGCGCATTGGTGCCGTAGGCGTTGATGATGCCGCCGTTGATCACGGTCGGGTCGAGCCCGGCCGTTTCCAGCAATGTCGCGACCATCGAGGTCGTCGTCGTCTTGCCGTGGGTGCCGGCGACGGCGATCGACCATTTGAGCCGCATCAGTTCGGCCAGCATCTCGGCACGGCGCACGACCGGCAGCCGCCGCGCCCGTGCCGCGACCAATTCCGGGTTGTCGGGCTTGACCGCCGACGACACCACGACAACCTCGCCAGCGCCGATGTTTTCGGCCCGGTGCCCGATCGTTACCGGAATGCCGAGCGCGGCGAGCCGCCGCGTGTTGGCGCTGGCGGCGAGGTCGCTGCCCTGCACCCGGTAGCCGAGATTGTACAAGACCTCGGCGATGCCGCTCATGCCGATGCCGCCGATGCCGACGAAATGCAGCGGGCCGAGCGTGGCCGGCAGGGTTCTCATGCCGCCTGCTCCACGCGATCGGGGACGAGGCCGAAGACCACCGCCGCCAGCCGGGCGGCGGCATCGTCGCAGGCAAACTTGCGCGATGCCGCGGCCGCCGCGCCCAGCGTTGCCGGGTCGCCGAGCAATTCGGCGAGCTTTGACGCCAGCACGGCGGGGGTCAGCGCATCCTGCGGCAATACCCAGCCGGCGCCGGCGGCGGCGAATTGGCGGGCGTTGGCGCTTTGATGGTCGTCGGCGGCGAACGGGTAGGGCACCAGCAGGCCGGGCCGGCCGATCGCGGCCAGTTCCGCCACGGTCGAGGCGCCGGCGCGGCAGATCACGAGCTGGGCGCGGGCCAGCCGAGCCGGCACGTCGGTGAAGAAGCTGTCGATCTCGGCGGCGATGCCGAGCGCCCGGTATTGCTCCGCCAGCGCGTCGCGGTCTTCGGGCCGGGCCTGCTGGCTCACCCGCAGCGATGCGCGCAAGGCCGGGGGCAGGGCGGCGAGCGCCGGCGGCACAATCTCGCTGAAGGCGCGGGCGCCCTGGCTGCCGCCGGTGACCAGCAGCTCGACCGGCAGACCCGGCGCGGGCGCAACATAGGCGCTGGCCGCAGCGAGGATCGCCGGGCGCACCGGGTTTCCGGTGCGCACGCTGCGGGCCCCGTCCGCCGGGCGCAACCCCGCGGTCTCGGCAAAGCCGGTGGCGATCCGCCGGGCGCGCGGTGCGAGCAGGCGGTTGGCGCGGCCGAGCACCGCATTCTGCTCGTGGATCACGCTCGGGCAGCCGAGCTGCGCCGCCGCCAGCATCGTCGGCACCGACGGATAGCCGCCGAACCCGACCACCGCCGCCGGCATCAGCCGGCGCAGCAAGCGGCGCGCCTGGACGATCCCGACCGCGATCTCGGCGATGCCGCAGGCGGCGTGCAGCGGCCCGCCGCCGAGCCGGCCGGCGCACACCCGGCTGACCGCGACGCCGGGCAGCGTCTCGGCAAAGGCATCGACCCGGCGGTCGGTTATCAAATGCACCGCGATGCCCTTGTCGGCGAGGTGGCGGGCCAGGGCCTCGGCCGGAAACAGGTGACCGCCGGTGCCGCCGGCGGCGAGCACGATCGGCCCGCTCATAGCTGGTCGCCGCCGAGCCGGCGGCGGGTCAAGGCCAGCACCATCCCCATGCCCAGCGCCAAGGCCAGCATCGACGATCCGCCATAAGACAGAAACGGCAGCGTCATGCCCTTGGTCGGGATCAGATGCACGGTCGAGGCCATGTTGATGACCGCCTGCAACCCGAACTGGATCAGCAGCCCGCTGGCGCCGAGCAGCACGAACAGGTTGTTCTCCTGCATCAGCCGCGACAGCCCGCGCAACACGATAAAGGCGAACAGGGCGACGATCGCCAGACAGGCGATCAAGCCGAATTCCTCACCGGCGACGGCGAAGACGAAATCGGCATGGGCGTCGGGCAAGACGTTCTTGATCGTGCCTTCGCCCGGGCCGGTGCCCCAGATCCCGCCATGGGCGAAGGCTTCGAGCGAGCGGTTGACCTGGTAGCTGTCACCGAGCGCCGGGTCGAGGAAATGGTTCACGCGCACGGTGACATGCGGCACCCAGAAATAGGCGCCGGCGAGGCCGGCGAGCCCGCCGAACGTGCCGACGGCGGCCCAGTAGAGCCGGAGCCCGGTCATAAAAAACTGCGAGAACCACACCGCCGCGATCACCACCGTCATGCCGATATCCGGCTGCATGATCGTCATGGCGATGATCGCGGCAAACAGGATGACCGAGATCGCGTTGCCGGGAAAATTCGGCCGCTGTTTCTGCTCGGCAAACAGCCACGCGGCGACGATCGCAAAGGTCGGCTTGATGAATTCCGACGGCTGCAGCGACAGCCCGGCAAAGTCGATCCAGCGCCGCGAGCCCTTGATCTCGACCCCGATGACAAAGGTGAGGGCCAGCGCCACCAGCGAGATCACGAAGCCGATAACCGCGATCCGCCGGATCCACCGCGGCGACAGCAGCGACACCCAGATCATGATCGCCAGCGCCAATGGCGCCGTCACCATCTGGCGCTTAACGAAATACAAGGCGCCGAGATGCAGCCTGAGCGCGACGGCCGGGCTCGCCGACAGGCTGAGAACGATGCCGCAGACCAGCAATACCCCGAGCGCGCCCAGATTCCAGCGGTCGATCGTCCACCACCACCGCGCGACAAGGCTCTGGTCGATGCGTGCGAATCGCATGATTGCCTCACCGTGAACCGGCGGCTGCGGAATGCAACGCGGCGACGAGGTCGCGAAAGCGGTCGCCGCGGGCTTCGAAATCGCTGAACTGGTCGAACGAGGCGCAGGCCGGAGACAGCAAAACGACCGCGCCCGGCACGCCGTCGCCACGGGCGCGTTCCGCCGCCGCCGCCACCGCGGCCGCCAGTTCGCCGCAGCGGGTGTAAGGAACCTTGCCGTCGAGCGTCGCCGCAAACTCCTCCGTCGCGTTGCCGATCAGGAACGCGTGCCGCAACCGGCCGAAATAGGGCGCGAGCGGAGCGATCCCCCCTGCCTTGGCGAGGCCCCCGGCGATCCAGTAGATCGCGTCGTAGCAGATCAGCGCCTTTTCCGACGCATCCGCATTGGTTGCCTTCGAATCGTTGATATAGCGCACCCCGTCAATCGTATCTACCAGTTCTTGTCTGTGCGCGAGGCCCGGGAACGACCGGATCGCGGCGGCTGCCGGCGCCGCGGAAACCCCGATCCGGCGCGCCGCGGCATAGGCCGCGACCGCGTTCTGCCAGTTGTGGGTGCCGGGCAGGCGCTCGGCCGCGGCGAGGTCGAGAACCCGCTCGGGCCGGTCGTCGAGGGCATCGACCAGCCAGCCGCGATCGACGTAGACGCCGCCGGGTGCCGGCTCTTTGACCGAGATCGGCACGGTTCGCTGCCGTCCGGCAGCCTGCATCCGCGCGCAGATCGCGGCGCAGATCGGGTCGTCGATGCCGATCACGGCGGTCGCCTCCGCGCCCTGGCGATCGAAGATGCGCTGCTTGGCGGCGATGTACCCGGCCATGCCGCCGTGCCGGTCGAGATGGTCCGGCGTGATGTTGAGCAGGACGGCGACGTCGAACACCAGCGAACTCAGCAATTCGAGCTGGTAGGAGCTGGCTTCGAGCACATACACGCCGCCGCGCCCGAGCGGCGCCAGGGCCAGCGCCGGGGTGCCGAGATTGCCGCCAATCTCGGCGGTGATGCCGGCGGCGCGCAGGATGTGCCCGATCAGCGCCGTCGTCGTCGATTTGCCGTTGGTGCCGGTGATCCCGACATAGCGCGCCAGCGGCTGCGCCCGCCCGAGGAGTTCGAGATCGCCGATGATCTCGACCCCGGCGGCGCGGGCGCGTTCGACCAGCGGATGCGGCTTCGGAAAGCTGTGCGGGATGCCGGGCGACAGGACCAGTGCGGCGACCCGGTCCCATTCCGGGCGGTCGGGCGCGACCAGCGGGATCTCGCCCTCGACGGCGGTGCGGACCTTTGCCGAATCGTCCCAGCCGATCGCCCGCGCCCCGCCGGCACGAAGCGCGGCGCCGGCGGCGCGACCCGAGCGCGCCAGGCCGAGCACGCCGATGTCTCGTCCGGCAAAGCCGTCGACGACGACCATCGCCGCCTACCGCAATTTAAGCGTCGACAGCCCGGCGATCGCCAGGATCGAGGCAATGATCCAGAAGCGGATCACGATGGTCGGCTCCTCCCACCCCTTCTGCTCGAAATGATGATGCAAGGGGGCCATGCGAAACACCCGCCGCCCGGTCAGTTTGAAGCTCGCGACCTGCATGATCACCGAGACCGCTTCGAGCACGAACAGCCCGCCGATGATCGCGAGCACGATCTCGTGCTTGGTGATGATGCTGATCGCGCCCAGCGCGCCGCCGATCGACAGCGAGCCGGTGTCGCCCATGAACACCGAGGCCGGCGGCGCGTTGAACCACAAGAAGCCGAGGCTCGCTCCCACCATCGCGGCGCAGAACACGGCCAGCTCGCCGGCGCCCGGCACATGGTGCAATTGCAGATAGTTGGCAAAGATCGCATTGCCGACGAGGTAGGCGATAAAGCCGAAGCAGCCGGCGGCGATCATCGCCGGGCCGATGGCGAGCCCGTCGAGCCCGTCGGTCAGGTTGACGGCGTTGGACGCGCCGGTCACGACGAAAATCCCGAACGGCAGGAACAGCCAATGCAGGTTCAACAGCGCGTTCTTGAAAAACGGCACCGCGACCGTGTGGGCCAGCGACGGTGGCATGATGTAGGCGAGAACCGCGCAGGCGATCGCGGCGAGCAGCGCTTCGAGCAGCAGCTTCAAGCGGCCAGGAAGGCCGCGATGCGAGCGCCGCGACAATTTCGCGTAGTCGTCGAAAAACCCGATCAGGCCGAACCCGGCCGTCACCAGCAGCACGATCCACACATAAGGGTTGGTCAGGTCCGCCCACAGCAGGGTCGAGACCGTCAGCGCCAGCAGGATCAGAACCCCGCCCATCGTCGGCGTGCCCTTTTTGCGCACCAGGTGGCTCTCGGGCCCATCGGTGCGAATCGGCTGGCCGTCGCCCTGCTTCGATCTGAGCCAGGCGATGATTCGCGGCCCGGCGATGAAGCTGATCAGCAGCGCGGTGACGACCGCGCCGCCGGACCGGAACGTGATGTAGCGGAACAGGTTGAACGCCTGGAACTGGTTGGCGAGCGGAAAAAGCAACGGATACAGCATGCACTCACGCTCCGCCGGGCGCCGCGTGCGCCCGCAGCCGTTCGACGATGCGGCTGATCCGGCCGGCGTGCGAGCCCTTGACCGTCACCACGTCGCCAGGACGAAGGAAATCGAGGATGGAAGGGATAGCGGCATCGGCGCAGGGCCACAACCCGCCGCGCATCGCCGCCGGCAAGGCGTCGTGCAGCGCGGCCATCGCCGAGCCGACGAGAAAGGCACGGTCGACCTTGGCCGCCGCCATCGGCTCGGCCAGCGCACGGTGCAAGCGCGCGGCCCGGCTGCCGAGTTCGAGCATGTCGCCGAGAACTGCAACGCGGCGCCCGCCGGGTGCCGGCTCCGCTGCGCCCAGCACGTTTAATGCGGCGCGCACCGCCGCCGGGCTGGCGTTGTAGCTTTCGTCGATCACCGTCAGGGTGCCGTCGCGCCACGACAATTGGTGGCGGCGCCCGCGGCCGGGTGGCGCTTCGAGCCGCGACAAGGCGGCCGCCGCCGGTTCGAGCCTGCCGCCGGCAGCGACCGTCGCCGCCAGCACGGCGAGGGAGTTGAGCACCCAGTGCCGGCCGGCAATGCCGAGCCGATAGGCGATGCGGGTGCCGGCGATCTCGGCCTCGACCGCGCTGCCTTCGGTGTCGGGCGTGCAGGCGAGGAGGCGGGCATCGGCCTGCCGGTGCGCGCCGAAGCCGATCACGGTCGCGCCCGCCGCCTTGGCGGCGCCGGCCAGCCGCGCGAAAAAGCG
The DNA here is from genome assembly GCA_030041385.1 of Alphaproteobacteria bacterium. Classification (GTDB taxonomy): domain Bacteria; phylum Pseudomonadota; class Alphaproteobacteria; order ATCC43930; family CGMCC-115725; genus DATARH01. The sequence goes on along the minus strand of JASHNY010000039.1, from coordinate 20,176 downwards.
GTTGTCTCGGTTGAGAACGGCGCCGCCGCCCGGCTCGACCCCGAGAAAGATCTCGGCCTTGGCGTCGGCGATCGCGGCGACGGATGCAAAAAAGCCGAGATGGGTCGGGGCGATCGTCGTGATGATCGCGACGTGCGGGCGCACCAGCCGCGTCAGCGCCGCGATCTCGCCGGCGTGGTTCATGCCCAGCTCGAACACGCCGTACTCGGCGTCGCGCGCCATGCGGGCGAGCGACAGCGGCACGCCCCAATGGTTGTTGAGGCTGTCCGCGGAGGCGGCGACCGCGCCGCTCGCGCCGAGCGCCAGGCGCAAGGCCTCCTTCGTGCCGGTTTTGCCGACGCTGCCGGTGACCGCGACGATGCGCGCGCTGCTGCGCCGCCGCGCCGCCGCGCCGAGCGCGGCAAGGCCGGCAAGCGTGTCCGGGACGCGCAGCAGCCCCGCGGGCGGCGCTCCGGCGCCGGGATCGCGCGCCACCATCGCCGCTGCCGCGCCGCGGGCAAAGGCGGCGGCGACGAAATCGTGGCCGTCGTGGTTGGGGCCGTCGAGCGCGACGAACAGGTCGCCCGCGGCCAGCGTGCGGCTGTCGATCGAGACGCCGGTCGCGGACCAGTCGCCCGCCTCGGTCCCGCCGGTCGCGGCCGCAGCCTCGGCGGCGGTCCACAGCGGGGTCATGCCGAGCCTTGCGCCTCGCCCGGCGCGGCGATCGCCGCGCGTGCGACCTCGACATCGTCGAACGGCAGAATTTCGGTGCCGACGATCTGGCCGCTTTCATGGCCCTTGCCGGCGATGACCAGCACGTCGCCGGGGCGCAGATCCCCGGTCGCGGCGGCGATCGCGGCGCGGCGGTCGCCGATCTCGACCGCGTGCGGCGCGGCGGCGAGGATCGCCCGGCGGATTTCTGCGGGCGCCTCGGTGCGCGGATTGTCGTCGGTTACATAGACGCGGTCGGCGAGCTCGCTCGCGATCCTTCCCATCTGCGGGCGCTTGCCGCGGTCGCGGTCGCCGCCGGCGCCGAACACGACAACGAGCCGGCCCTCGGCATGGGGCCGCAAGGCGGCGAGCACGGTCGCCAGCGCATCGGGCGTATGGGCGTAATCGACGTAGACGGCGGCGCGGTTCGGCGCCCCGACGAACTGCAGCCGCCCCGGCACCGGCGGCAGCCGCTGCAGCGCGGCGATTGCGGGCGCCGCCGGCGACCCGGTGGCGATGACGAGGCCGAGCGCAGCCAGCGCGTTCATCGCCTGAAAATCGCCGACCAGCGGCAGCGTCAATTGATGCCGGGTGCCGAACACATCGAGCCCGAGGCGCTGGCCGCCCGGCTCGGCAATGCGCTCGCGCAGCCGCAGCTCGGCGCCGTCGGTGCCGCCGTAAGCGATCACCCGCTGGCCGCGGGCGCGGCACAGCGCGGCAAGGCGCGGGTATTCCGAACTGTCGGCGTTGAGGACGGCATGCCCGTCAGCCGCCAGCAGCGAGGTGAACAGCCGTTCCTTGGCGGCACGGTAGGCGGCCATGTCGCGGTGGTAGTCGAGATGGTCGCGGGTCAGATTGGTAAAGGCCGCGGCGGCGACTGCGAGCCCGTCGAGACGGCACTGGTCCAGCCCGTGGCTGGACGCCTCGATCGCCGCGTGGTCGATGCCAGAAGCGGCCAGCATCGTCAGGTCGCGATGCAGTGCGACCGGGTCCGGGGTCGTCAGCGCACCCGGCCGACGCCCGCTCGGCGTCACCAGGCCGAGGGTGCCGAGGCTCGCCGCCGGATGGCCGAGCGCCGACCAGATTTCGCGGGTGAAGTGGGCGACCGAGGTTTTGCCGTTGGTGCCGGTAACGGCGGCGATCGTCGCCGGCTGCCGCCCATAGAAGCGGGCAGCGGCGAGGGCGAGGCAATGCTGCGGGTTGGCCGCGGTGACGATCGCGATGCGGCGGCGGGCGTCGGGGTCGAGGTCGAGCGCGCCGGCATCGTCGGTCAGGATCGCGACAGCGCCGCGCGATGCCGCTTCGCCGGCAAAGCGGCGCCCGTCGCGCTGCGTGCCGCGCCATGCCGCAAACAGAAAACCGGGTTCAACCTGCCGCGAATCGGTCGCCAGGCCGGCGATCTCGGGGTCGGCGATCGACAAATCCGCCGAGGGGGAAACGGCGGCGAATTGCATCAGCTCAGTAAGCTTCAATCCGTTTTCCCTGCAGGCTCGAAATCTGCAGCGACTGCTCGATTGCGGGGGAGGATTCATCGACCGGCGCCACCCCCAAAAGCGGCGCGATGCGCTCGATGATGCGGCCCGTCGCCGGAACGACGGTCCACCCGGCGGTGGCATAGCCGTGGCTTTCCTTGTTGCCGTGCGGCTCGTCGACCAGGGCCAGCACGGCGTATTGCGGATCGTTCATCGGAAAGGCGCCGACAAAGGTCGAAACTAGCGTCGTCAATTCGTAGCGGCCATGTTTGTTTTTTTCGGCCGTGCCGGTCTTGCCGCCGACGACGTAGCCCGGGGTTTCGGCGAACCGGGCGGTGCCGTACTCGACCACCAGCCGCATCAATTTGCGCATCTCCTCAGAGGTTCGCGCCGAGATCACCCGCACTCCGGGCGGGTCGGTGCCCGGCGGCACCTTCAGCAGCGTCGCCGGGCGCAATATGCCGCCATTGATGATCGCGGCAACCCCGGTGATGCAGGCGAGCGGGCTGATCGCGATGCCGTGCCCATAGGCGATCGTCATCACGTTGATCTCGCGCCAGTCCTTCGGATAGTGCGGCATCGCCACGTCGTGCAATTGGATTTTAGGCGGCGTCAGCAGGCCGAGGCGGGTGAGAAACGCCTTCTGCCGCTCGGCGCCGGCGGCGAGCGCCTCGCGCGCCGAGCCGATATTCGAGGAATAGATGAAGATCTCGGGAACGCTGAGCCAGCGGTGTTTGCCGTGGTAGTCGCTGATCGTGAACCGGCCGATATGGATCGAGTGGCTGGCGTCGTATTCCGAGGTCATCGACGATACGCCGTCGTCCAGCACCATCGCGGTATTGAAGATTTTCATCACCGAGCCGAGCTCGTAATCGCCGAGCGTGGCCTTGTCGAACATCGCCTGGTTGACGTGGCCGGGCTCGACATCGCGCTCCGCGGCGCCGGGATGGTTGGGGTCGAAATCGGGCAACGACACCATCGCCACGATCTCGCCGGTGCGCACGTTCATCACAATGCCGGCCGCGCCCTTGGCGGTGAAGTTGTTGACAACTTTCTGCAATTCGTCGCGCAACACGAACTGGACCCGCGAGTCGAGCGACAATTGCAGCGGCTGGCTGCGGTTCTTCAGCTCTTCGTTGAGGTCGTATTCCAGCCCCGCCCGGCCGTTATCGTCGATGTCGGTGTAGCCCACTACATGCGCCGCCAGATCGCCGAGCGGATAGAAGCGGCGGGTTCCCGGCTCGAACTCGAAGCCCGGAATGCCGAGCCGGTTGATGTCGTATTGCTGGCGCGGGGTCAGGTGCCGCTGCAGGTAGACGAAGGTCTTGCCCGAGGTGAGCGCGGCGTAAACCTTGGCCGCGTCGAGCTGCGGCAACACGGTCAGCAATGCGCGGGTCGCCTCGCGCGGGTCGATGATCTGGCGGGTGTCGGCGTAAAGATTCGGCGAATCGATCATCGTCGCCAACAGGCGCCCGTTGCGGTCGACGATGTCGGCGCGCGCCGGCACCGGCGGCGGCGGTGCCACGCGGGCGATGTGCGGCTCGGCTGCGGCGCCAGGGATCAGCGCAATGTCGACGAGACGCAGGCCGATGACGACGAAAATCAGCACAAACGCGGCCGCCGAGAACAACAGCCGCATGCGGCAGGTTTCAAGCCGCGCGCTCGCCTCGCTATCGGTGACGACGGGGGCGCAGGGCGGCGGTTTGAAATGCCGCGGCCGGCACGGGTTCTCGTCCTGGCGCTGGGCCGACAGCATCAGCGTGCGCCGGCGATCTGGGCAAAAAGCTGATCGAGCGCATGCGTTGCCCGCGCCCGGCTAGGCGCCCGCGCGGCGGTGCGGGGGGCTGTTCTCAGCGCCACCGGAGTGACCGCCAGGCCGCTGACCGCCAGATGCGGACCGACCGGTTCGGCGGCCGGGCTCGCAGCCGGGGCCGGGGCCGCAGCCGCTGCCGGGGCTGCCCGGGCGATCATGTCGGGCGGCGGTGGCGGCGCTATGCGGAACGGAATGTCGGCGATCGCCTGTTCAAGCTGCTTCGGCGCCTCCGGGGCGAGAAACAGGAATCGCTGGTTGAGCTCGGCCAGCCGCTCCGGCTGCGTCAGGTAGCTCCATTCCGCCCGGAGATCGTGAATCCTCGCCTGCTCCGCCGCGGTTTCCTTGCGGACGTGGTCAAGGCTGTTTTCGAGGTTCTGGACCGCGTATTTGACGGCGAACGTGGCAAACAGCATCGCCGTCGCCAGGGTCATCCAGAACAATGTCCTGAGCCGCCCCATCTACACGCCCCCCGGCAGTGTCGGCCGGTCTTGCCGCGCCGGCCATGGCGGCGCCGCCGTCCGCTCCGCCGCGCGCATTCGTGCAGAGCGGGCCCGCGGGTTGGCAGCGATCTCGTCGGCGCCGGGCCGCGTCGCCCGGCGCGACAGCAGGGCGAAGCTCGGGGCCGCCGATCCCGGCCGCGGCGGCGCGTGGCGCGATCCGGCAGGCGCGTTGCCGCTGCGCCGGCGCAAGAAATTCTTGACCCGCCCGTCCTCGAGCGAATGGAACGAGACGACTGCGAAACGGCCGCCGGGCATCAACACGCGTTCGGCCGCTTCGAGCCCGCGATCGAGCTCGCCAAGCTCGTCGTTGACGGCGATGCGCAGCGCCTGGAACGTCCGCGTCGCCGGGTCGAGCCCGGGTTCGGCCCGCGGGATCGCGGCGCGAACGATCTCGGCCAGCTCGCCGGTGCGGCGGATCGGCCCGCGCTGCCGCGCCGCGGCGATCGCGCGGGCGATGCGGCGCGCGAACCGCTCTTCGCCCAGCGTGCGGATCAGCTCGGCCAGTTCGGCTTCGGTGAGGCGCGCGACGAGATCGGCGGCGCTTTGCCCGCTCCGTTCCATGCGCATGTCGAGGGGGCCGTCGGAGCGCAGCGAAAATCCGCGCTCCGGGCGGTCGAGCTGATCGGAAGAGACGCCGAGATCGAGCGCCACCCCGGCAATCGGCCCCGGCGCGAACGCCCCGACGAGGCGCTCCATGTCGCCGAACCGGCCCTCGATCAGGGTCAGCCTGCCGCCGTGCCGCGCTGCCAGGTCCTGGCCGCGGCGCACCGCGTCGGGATCGCGGTCGATGCCGAAGACCCGGCAACGCGCTGCCGCGAGCAGCGCGGCCGCATATCCGCCGCCGCCGAAGGTGCCGTCGATGTAGACGGCGTCATCACGCGGCGCCAATGCCGCCAGCACGGCTTCGAGCAATACCGGGCGATGGGTCGTGGCCGATGACGGCGGGGCGCGGCCGGTATCGTTCGGCCGCTCGCGGCTCACGATGGCCGCCCGCCGCCGGCCGGCGGCAGGCTGGGACGCTGGCGCCGAGTGCGCTCGCGCGAGGTTTCGCGGTGGGCGGCAAACAGCGCGGGCTGCCATACCTGGAACATCGCGCCGCGGCCGACAAAGGCGACCTCGTCGGCGATCTGCGCAAATTCCTTCAGCGCCTCGGGCAGGATGATGCGTCCTTCGCCGTCGATCGCAAGCTGATGCGAGTCGGCGAACATCATCGACAGGTCGTCGTGCTCGTCGGATAGCGGATCGAGCAGCGACAGACGATTTTGCAGGTCGTCCATGTAATCGCTGCCGCTGCCGTCGAGTGCGGTGTCTTTCAGCGAAGGAAACAGGATCACAGTATTCGGGTGGCGGTGGGTCGCCAGGGTGGAACGAAAGGTCGCCGGCACTGAAACTCGCCCCTTGCGGTCGACCTTGTTCGTGTAAGTGGACAGGAACAGTTCCACTTCTTCCCCCAACGCTCTCCCCGCAAACGTCCGGCAAGGGGCGGCCCGGCGGCGTCGCTTTCTTCCCCCCGGATCGGCGACGCTCGTCTGTGGGTGCGTATGGGATAGCATGGGATTTCATGGGGAGTCAACACCCCCGATAGTATTATTTTGCGGCTTCTAAATCTTTGTCTGTCACCTTGTCCGGCCACAGCATGTAGATGATCGGTTGAATGCGAGCGATTGCTATTGTAATTGTTCTTTGTTCGTTCCAGGTAAGAGAAAGCGCCAGACGGTCTGTAAGCCGGGTTCTGTCCCGCCGCCCCACAGGCGGGAGGGCGGGGATGGCCATTCATCTGGGGCGTTCGTTGCCGAACGCCTCGCGCGACCGACCCGAGCGGCGGCGCGAAGATCCGCCCGACACCATATATAGCATATGATGCCTGCCGCTCCTACTTGGTCTTGCTCCCGGTGGGGTTTTCCCTGCCGCCGGCGTTGCCGTCGGCGCGGTGCGCTCTTACCGCACCATTTCACCCTTGCCGCCCATGAAATCCCATCACGGAATCCCGGGGCTCGGCGGTGTGTTTTCTGTGGCACTTTCCCTGGGGTCGCCCCCGCCGGCCGTTAACCGGCACCGCATCTCCGTGGAGCCCGGACTTTCCTCCCTTCCCGTCGCCGGGAAGAGCGGCCATCCGACCGTCTGGCGATGGGATTATATGGGCCGCACCCGCGAATCTGTCAAAAACTGTGGTGCCGCCTGCAGGCGCTACGGCTCGTACCGGCCGCCGATAAACGGCTTGCTCGTGCCGTGGCGCGGCAATTCCCAGACGCCGGCGCCGCCGGGGTTGAGGTCGGCGCCGATATTGGCGTCGATCAGGAAGGGCTTGCCGCTGGCGATCGCCGCCTTGATCGCGTCGCCGAGGTCGCCGGCCCGGTCGATGCTGACCCCCTCGACCCCGCACGACCGGGCCAAAGCGGCGAAATCGGGGTTGTAGCGCTCGCCGGTCTCGGGATGGCGGAAATCGGTGGCGAGTTCGCGGCCGCCAAGATAGCCGCGCTGCAAGCCGCGGATCGAGGCGAAGGAGTAGTTGTTCCACACCACCCACACGGCCGGGATGCCGTATTCGACCGCGGTGCCGAGCACGCTTGCATGCATGAAAAAGGCGCCGTCGCCGCACACCGACACGCACGGCCGGTCGGGCGCCGCCAGTTTGGCGCCGAGCACGCCGGCGACGCCGAACCCCATCGGCCCGAACCCCATGCAGCCGATCAGCGAATCCGGGCGTTGCGGCCTGCAGAACTGCAGCAGCCAGTTGTGGTGGACGCCGATGTCGCTGACCAGGATCGCGTCGTCGGGCAAGGCCTTGTCGATCTCATGCGCGGCGCGCTGCGGGTTGATCGGGGTCGAGTCGTCGCGGTAGCCGGGCGCGACCGCCGCCTCCCACTCGCGCCGCCAGCCCTCGATGCGCTGCAGCCAGGCCTCTCGCGCCGGCGTCGTGCGCGCTGCCTTGCGCACCTCGATCTCGGCGAGAAGCTGGCGCAGAAAGGTGCGCACATCGGCCATCAGCCCGAGTGTGACCGGATAATTGCGGGCAATCTCGTCGGGGTCGATATCGACGTGGATCAGCTTGGTCGGCGGGATCGTAAACGAATAGCCCTGCAGCCACGACGACGAGGTGCGGTCGTCGAAGCGCACGCCCAGCGCCAGCAATACGTCGGCCTCGCGGGTCGCCCCGTTGGCTTGGTAGAGCCCGCCGCGCGAGACGAGGCCCAAGGACAGCGGATGCTGCGTGTCGATCGCGCCGAGCCCGCTCGCCGAGGCGGCCACCGGAATGTTGAGCCGTTCGGCGAGCTTCAGCAGTTCCCCGCTCGCGCCGCCGTAGCGCACGCCCTGGCCGACGATGATCGCCGGCCGCTCGGCGGCGATCAGCAGGTCGGCTGCCTTGGCCACGCCTTCGGGGTCGGCGCCGCAGCGGCACGAAATGTTGGCGCTCCATTCCTGCGGGCTCGGCGCGTCCGGCGCCGCGTCCTCCTTGAAGATGTCGAACGGCACATCGAGCACGACCGGGCCGGGCCGTCCGGTCACCATCGTCTTCCACGCCTGGCGCACCATCAGCGGCACCTGCTCGCCGCGCGTTGGCTGGAAGACGTGCTTGCACATGCTGCGGACGGTCGCCGGGAAATCGGCCTGGTACTGGCGGTACAATTCCTGAAACGCGCCGCGGCTGAACTGGCCGGTGGGGATGTTGCCGGTCACCGCCAGGAACGGCACCGAATCGAGATAGGCGTTGGCGAGCGCGATCGGCAAATTGGCCGAACCCGGCCCGCACGAGGTAAAGGTTGCGACCGGCCGGCCCGACACCCGGTAATAGACGTCAGCCATGAAGCCCGACACGGTTTCGTGGCGCGACGAGATCGTCTTGATCTCGTCGGCGCGTTCGTAGAGCGCGTCGATAAACCCGATATTGCCGTGACCGCACAGGCCGAACGCATAGGGCGCCCCGGCGCGGATCAGGTGGTCGACGATGATCTGCCCGCCGTTGAGCATCCGGTTGCTGTGCGCCATCCCTATCTCCTGTTTCCCGTCATTGCGAGGAACCCGCGGGCTTGACCCGCGGCGACGAAGCAATCTCGACGGGCCTGCGCATTTCGCGCGAGATTGCGTCGCTTCGCTCGCAATGACAAACCTATCCGATCGCCGCGCCGCGCCGGACCAGAACGACAAACCGGCGCACCGCTTCCGCGGTTTCGCCGCGTCGGTAGGCCAGGTTGAGCGGCGCGGTCAACCCCACCTTGGGGTCGAGCGGGCGATAGGCGATCCCTTCTGCCTGCAACCGCCGCATCGACGCCGGCACCAGCGATACGCCGAGCCCGGCCGCGACCAGGCCCAGCGTCGACAGCATGCGCGGCGCCTCCTGGCCGATGCGGGGGCTGAACCCGGCGCGGTGACAGGCGGCGATGATCGCATCGTAAAGCCCGGGGCCGAGCGGCCGGCGATAGAGGATCAGGGTCTCGCCGGAAAGCGCCGCCAGGTCGAGCGGGGTCTCCGCGCTGGCGAGGGCGTGTCCGCCCGGCAATGCCGCAAACATTTCCTCCTCGAGCAGCGCGTGCACCGACAGGTCGTCGTGCGGCGCGATCGGCGAGCGGACGAAGGCGGCATCGAGCTGCTCGGCGCGCAATGCGGCGGCCAGTTCGACCGTGCCGCTCTCCTCGAGGCTCAGCGACACCAGCGGATGGGCGTCGCGGAAGGCGCGGATCGCGCGCGGCACCAGCGGGTGAAACGAGGCCGAGCTCGTGAAGCCGACCCCGAGCCTGCCGGCCTCGCCCCGTCCGGTGCGGCGCGCAGCCGCCTCTGCCTGTTCGACGCGGGCGAGGATCGCGCGCGCCTCCTCGGCCAGTGCCGCCCCGGCCTGGGTCGGCTCCATGCCGCGCGGTCGGCGGCGAAACAACTGCACGCCGAGCTCGCGTTCGAGGGCACGAATCTGCTGCGACAGCGGCGGCTGCTGGATGCCGAGCCGCTCGGCCGCACGCGTCATGTGCCGCTCCTCGGCAACCGCTATGATGTAGCGCAGGTGGCGCAGTTCCATATCGACAGCATATCAAGAATCAACGAACGATATATTGGAGGTACTTCCGTTGCTCCCTTACTATTGGCCAGACGCGCTCGGCGGCGGTCTCGTCGCCTTGACCGGCACTGGCGGCATCGTGCTCACTGCGCGCGGCTGTGCCCTGTTGGAGAGTTGACGATGAGCGATACCGCGCACGATGCGCTGATCCGCGACCAGTTCACCCGCCAGGCGACGGTGTTCAACACCGCGGCGCCGATCGCCAATGCCGACGCGCTGCGGCTGATCGTCGAGGCGGCGAGCCCCGGTCCCGACGACACCGTGCTCGACATCGCCTGCGGCGGCGGCCTCGTCGCCGGCGCCTTCGCCCCGCATGTGCGCCACGCGACCGGCATCGACGTGACCCCGGCGATGCTCGACCGCGCGCGCAAATCTGCGGTGGAAAAAGGGCTGACGAACGTTTCGTGGGACCAGGGCGACGTGACGACGCTGCCCTATCCGGACGGCAATTTCACGATTGTCGCCACCCGGTTCTCGTTTCACCATTTTGTCGATCCGCTCAAGGTATTGCGCGAGATGGTGCGGGTCTGCGCGCCCGGCGGCCGCGTCGTCGTCGTCGACAGCTGTCCGTCGGAAGACAAGAACAAGGCGGCGGCGTTCAACCGGCTCGAAAAACTGCGCGACCCGTCCCACACCAGGGCGTTGCCGCTGTCCGAGATGAAAAGCCTGTTTGCCGCAGCAGGGCTCGGCGAGCCGGCCGTGGCGTTTACCGAATTGCGCGACGAGGCCAAAAATCTCCTGGCACGGTCGTACCCGAACCCCGGCGACGAGGTGAAGATCATCGACATGTTCCGCGCCTCGGCGACGGATGACAGCCTCGGCATCCCGGTCCGGCTCGACGGCGAGGCGATCCACTACGCCTATCCGGTGGCGATCGTCGCCGCGCGGCGGCCTTGATCCCATCGGAGGGGGGTTTATCGTAATCCCAATCGTCCACCACCCTTCATCGTCATTCCCGGGCGTGACCCGGGGATCCAGATGGCCGGGTCAAGCCCGGCCATGACGAAAAAGAGAGCAGGAGAACTCCCGTGAGCGTCACCGGTAACGACAGCCTCAAAACCCGCCGCACTCTCGCGGTCGACGGCAGGAATTACGACTATTTCAGCCTCGACGCCGCGGCCGCGGCAGCCGGGCTCGGCGACATCTCGCGCCTGCCGTATTCGATGAAGGTATTGCTCGAAAACCTGGTGCGCTTCGAAAACGGCCGCACGGTCAAGGTCGACGACATCAAGGCGTTCGGCGAGTGGCTCGCGGCGAAACGCTCGAACCGCGAGATTGCGTTCCGCCCGGCGCGCGTGCTGATGCAGGATTTGACCGGGGTGCCGGCGGTCGTCGACCTGGCGGCGATGCGCGCGGCGATGCTCGATCTCGGCGGCGACCCGAAAAAGATCAACCCGCTGTCGCCGGTCGATCTGGTCATCGACCATTCGGTGCAGATCGACAATTTCGGCAACGCCCAGGCCTTTGCCGCCAACGTCAAGAAGGAATTCGAGCGCAACGGCGAGCGCTATCGCTTTCTGCGCTGGGGCCAGGAGGCGTTCGAGAATTTCAGGCTGGTGCCGCCGGGCACCGGCATCTGCCATCAGGTCAACCTCGAATACCTGTCGCGCGTGGTGTGGACCACCGACGAGGGGGGCAAGACCATCGCCTATCCCGATACCCTGGTCGGCACCGACAGCCACACGACGATGGTCAACGGGCTGTCGGTGCTGGGCTGGGGGGTCGGCGGCATCGAGGCCGAGGCGGCGATGCTGGGCCAGCCGATCTCGATGCTGATTCCTGAAGTGGTCGGCTTCCGTTTTTCCGGGAAGCTGCGCGAGGGCGCGACCGCAACCGACCTGGTGCTGACCGTGACCCAGATGCTGCGCCGGCGCGGCGTCGTCGGCCGCTTTGTCGAGTTCTGCGGGCCCGGCCTCGCCGAGCTGGCGCTCGCCGACCGTGCCACGATCGGCAACATGGCGCCGGAATACGGCGCGACCTGCGGCTTCTTTCCGATCGATGCCGAGACCATCCGCTATCTGACCCTGACCGGCCGCGACCCGGCCCAGGTCAAACTGGTCGAGGCCTATGCCAGGGCTCAGGGGCTGTGGCGCGACGCCAACACCCCCGACCCGGCGTTCACCGACCTTCTCGAACTGGACCTCGCCGATGTCGAGCCGTCTTTGGCCGGGCCGCGCCGGCCGCAAGACCGGGTTGCGCTTTCGGGGGCGGCGGGCGCGTTCGATACCGAACTGCCGCGGCTTGCCTCGGTCGATAAGCCGCGCAGCGCCAAGGTCGAGGGCGCGGATTACGAGATCGCCGACGGCCATGTCGTCATTGCGGCGATCACCAGCTGCACCAACACCTCGAACCCGAGCGTGATGCTGGCCGCTGGCCTCCTCGCCAAAAAGGCGGTCGAGAAGGGGCTCAAGGTCAAGCCGTGGGTCAAGACCAGCCTCGCCCCCGGCAGCCAGGTGGTCAGCGACTATTACGCCGCGGCCGGGTTGCAGGAGTATCTCGACAAGCTCGGCTTCAATCTCGTCGGCTATGGCTGCACCACCTGCATCGGCAATTCCGGCCCGCTGCCCGAGCCGATCGCCGACGCCATCGAGGGCGGCGACCTCGCGGTGTGCGCGGTGCTGTCGGGCAACCGCAATTTCGAAGGGCGCATCCACGCGCTGGTGCGGGCTAATTATTTAGCCTCCCCGCCGCTGGTCGTCGCCTATGCGATCGCCGGTTCGATGCGGGTCAATATCGCGACCGACCCGCTCGGCGAAGATGCCGACGGCAAGCCGGTCTATCTGAAAGACATCTGGCCGACCAACAAGGAGATCGCCGACACGGTCGCCAAATCGGTGCGGCGCGACGCATTCCGCCAGCGCTACGGCAACGTCTTCGAAGGTCCGCCCGAATGGCGAGCCGTTTCCGGTGCCGGCGGCGTCACCTATGGCTGGGAAGACCGCTCGACCTATCTGGCCTTGCCGCCCTATTTCAAGGACATGCCAAAGCAGCCCGCCCCGCTTCACGATGTGATCGGCGCGCGCGAATTGGCGGTTTTTGCCGACAGCATCACCACCGACCACATCTCGCCCGCGGGCAGCATAAGGCGCGAGAGCCCGGCCGGCGACTATCTGATTAGCTATCAGGTTAGGCCGGTTGACTTCAATTCCTACGGCAGCCGCCGCGGCAACCACAACGTGATGATGCGCGGCACCTTTGCCAATATCCGCATCCGCAACGAGATGGTGCCCGGCGTCGAAGGCGGCATGACCAAGCTCCAGCCCGACGGCACGGTCATGCCGATCTACGATGCGGCGATCGAATACCAGAAGCGCGGGGTGCCGCTCGTCATCATCGCCGGCAAGGAATACGGCACCGGCTCGTCGCGCGACTGGGCGGCCAAGGGCACGCTGTTGCTCGGGGTCAAGGCGGTCATCGTCGAGAGCTTCGAGCGCATCCACCGCTCCAACCTGGTCGGGATGGGGGTGTTGCCGTTGCAATTCAAGGATGGCGCGACCCGGCAGAGCCTGGGCCTCAAGGGCGACGAGGTGCTCGACATTATCGGCGTCGAGGCCGGGCTGAAGCCGGGCATGGAATTGACCCTGCGCATCCACGATTCCGCCGGCGGCGTGCGCGAGGAAAAGCTCTTGTGCCGCATCGACACGCTCGACGAGGTCGAATACTTCCGCCACGGCGGCATCCTGCAATACGTGTTGAGAAGCCTCTTATCGGCTAAGGCGGCGTAGCGGCGGCGCGCAGCGGGGGAGGGCGCGGGACGCTCTTCCGCCGCAGCGACGCGGCGCGCAGCACGATCGCGGTCACAATCAATGTGCCGCCGACCGCGCGCGGCGCGGTCACCTTCTCGCCGAGCACGGTGATGCCGATCGCGATCACGGTCAGCATCTCGGCATTGGCGATGATCGCATAGCTCGACGGGCCGAGACGCGGCACGCTGTACGAAAACAGGGTCACGGTCAGTGCCCCGGGGCCGAGCGCGATGGCCAGCAGCAGCCACCACGCGGTCGGCGTGGTCGGGACGTCGAGGCCTCCGGCCAGCGCGAAGACGCCGAAGGTTGCGGTCAAGCCGAGATAGAGCGAAGCGGCGCCGACCAGCGGCTTGTGGCGGCGCAACAGCGACGAGGTTGCGGTCAGGTAGACCGCATAGGTGATCGGCGACGGCAGGGCCCAGGCGAGGCCGCGCGGGTCGATCGTGCCGGCACGCAATCCGGGGATCGTGATCAACCCGGCGCCGGCGAGGATCAGCCCGATGCACAAGACCGCGAGCGGCCGGATCGGGCGGCGGAGCACGACCCGCTCCAGCGCCAGCGTCAGGGCCGGGTACGTGTAGAACAGAAGCTCGGCGATGCTGGTGTCGAGGGTCTTGATGCTTTCCCAGAAGCACAGGGTTTGGGCCGCGCCGAGGGTCGCGCCGACGGCCGCGATCTGCCATGCGCCGCGGCGCCAGGCGGCCCGGAAATCGATCCCGGTCGCCAGGCCGGCGATACCCAGCGGCAGCAGCGCCAGTGTGTAGCGCCACAACAGCATCGACGGCGCGCCAATGCCCTCGGCGTAAAGGTGCCGCGCCAGAAGCGGCATGAAGCCGACCAGAACGCTGCCCGACAGCGCCGCCAGCGTGGCCGGCCATACCGGCGCGCCGCTGTCGTCCATCGCCGCCTCGCGCCGCGCCGCGCCTAGGCGCGGGCCGGCAGGTCGGCCGCCATCGCCCGGTCGAGCGCGCGCTGCCACGTGCCGTCGGCGAAGTGGCGTTGCAGCCAGGCGTCGATGAACGCCTTCATCGCCGGGTCGCGGGCGAACATGTAGGCCTTTTCGAGGCGGGTGAACGGGCTCACCCTGACCGCGCACAGTTCCGGGTGCAACGCCGCCTGATGGTCGGCTTCGAGCCCGTCGGTGACCATCACGTCGGCGCGGCCGGCGACAAGCTCGTCGAACACGCTGGCGTTGTCGTGGTGGATCGTCACCTCGGCGCGGGTGAAATGCGCGCGGGCAAAGGCCTCGTTGGCCGAGCCGGGGTTGGCGATGACCCGCACGCCCGGCTGGTCGATGGCGGCGATGCTGGTAAACCGGTCGGCGAATTCGCGCCGGCACAAGGGCCGTTTGCCGTCGACAAAGGTCGGCAGCGAAAAGAATGCCAACTCGGCGCGCGCCGGGGTGACCGTGACTCCGCCCATCGCGATGTCGAAGCGGCCGGCGAGGAAATCGCCGAGCAGCCTCACCCACACGCTCGGCACGAATTCGATGCCGACGCCGAGCCGCCCCGCCAGGTCGTGCGCCATGTCGATATCGGCGCCGGCGTAATTTCCGTCCGCCTGCAGGCGGCTGAAGGGCGGGTAGTCGCCGGTCGTGCCGACCCGCAGGGTGCCGGCCGCCCTGATTCGCGCCAGGGTCTCAGATTCGAGCTCGCTCATGGTCCTTCCGCAAGCTGACCACCTCCCCATCCGCGCGTCCCTCGGCCTTCGCCGGGGATGCACCGCCGTTTCGCCGCCGGCCGGCTAATCGGCCGGGCGCTCGTAGGTGATGCGGCCGTCCTTGATTGTGGTTCGGGTGATCAGCCGGCGCCGGGCGGTGATCGTGTCGCCGTCGCTGTCGGTCAGTTCGAACCGGCCGTCGCGCAGTTCGATGAGCGCGAGGTCGGCATTGGCGCCCGGCCTGAGCGTGCCGACCGTGCCCTCATAGCCGAGAATTTTGGCGGGCGCCGCGGTGGCGCGGCGGATCACCTCGTCGAGCGGCAGGCCGAAATGCAGCAATTTCGACATCGTCGTCGCCAGGTCCCATACCGGCCCCCTGGTGGCGCTGGTCAGGGTCAGGTCGGTCGAGATCGTGTCGGGCAGAAAGCCCTGGTCCAGCGCCTTCTCGATCATGCGAAAGTTGAAATGGTTGCGGCCGTGGGCGCAGTCGAAAATGATCCCGTGGCGCTGCGCCTCCACCACCTCCTTGAGCACGAACTGCTTTTCCTCGCCCATGATGCCGTTGGCGCGGCCGTGATAGCAGTGGGTGACGATGTCGCCCGGCGCCATCTCGGCGAGGATGTCGGGCAGCGGGATCGGCGAATCGGTGATGTGGATCATCAGCGGCACCCCGGCCATCGCCGCGGTGCGGCGCGCCAATTTGACCGGCTCGGTGGTGTATTCCCAGACGAGGCCGGGCCCGTATCTGAGCTTGACGCCGATCGCGAGGTCGGGGTTTTCGCCGATCGTGCGGGCGCAGCCCTCGGGGTCCGCATAGGGAAAATGCGCCAGTTCGCCGCCGCGCGACGTGCCGGTGATGCCGATCGCCGACAGGTTGACAAAGGCGCGGATGCGGGTGCGCACGCTCTCGTCGATGACCTGGCGCAGCCCGGCAAAATTGGAGGAGCCGGTGCTGCCCGCATCGCACAGCGTCGTTACCCCGCTGTGGCGGCAGAAATGGTCGGTATGGCCGCCCATGTCATGGGCGTTGACGAAGACGTGGGCATGGATATCGACAAGCCCGGGCGCCACCAGCAAACCCTTGGCGCTGATCGTGCGGCGCGCCTCGGCATGGGGCAGGTGCGGCGCCACCGCGACGATTTTGCCGCCGGCGATGCCGACATCCATCGCGCCCTTGAGCCCGGCGCCCGGGTCGATCACGTCGCCGCCGGCAACCAACAGATCATAGGTCATCGCCATGCTCCCGCTCGTCCACCGCCCGAGCTTGCGGCGTCGCTGCGTCTGGCGCAACTGCCGGGCGGGCATGGCACCCCGGCCGATCCCTGGATTGCATTATTAGTCGTAGCCGGTCGCCTGAAATTTAGGCACGTTCGCCCGCGAAAATTCGGAGCTGTTTCGTGGACCAAGCCGTTGCCCAGCACGTGCGGCCGGCCGTCACCGTGCCGCGCCGCGGTCTGGTGCTGGCGGCGGCGTTGATCGCCACGTTCATGCCGGCGGTCGAGAGCACGATCGTCGCCACGGCGATGCCGACGATCGTCGGCGACCTCGGCGGGTTTCGCCTGTTCAGCTGGGTGTTTGCCGCGTATCTGCTGGCGATGGCGGTGACGATCCCGATTTATGGCCGGCTTGCCGACATCTACGGGCGCAAGCGGGTATTCTTTGTCGGCACCGGCATCTTCATGCTCGGCACTGCGCTGTGCGGCTTCTCCCGCAGCATGCTGATGCTGGTCGGGTTTCGCGCCCTGCAGGGGTTCGGCGGCGGCGCCATCCAGCCGATCGCCTCGACCATCGTCGGCGACATCTACACCCCGGCCGAGCGCGCCCGGGTGCAAGGTTATATTTCGAGCGTGTTCGGGATTTCGGCGGTGGTCGGGCCGGCGCTCGGCGCGTTTCTGGTCCAGCACGTGCACTGGTCGGTGGTGTTCTGGCTCAACCTGCCGATCGGCGTCGTCGGCATCGCGATGTTCGCGATATTCCTGCCCGAGCGGATCGAGCGGCGCGAGCACCGCATCGATTATCTCGGCGGCGTCTTGCTGGTGATCGGCATCGGCGCGCTGATGCTGGCCCTGGTGCAGGCGGTCTCGCTCGGGGCCGGCGGGATTGCGGCGCTGGTCGTGCTCGGCGCGGCGGCGCTGGCGCTGCTGTTCGCCTACGAGCGGCGGGTCGCCGAGCCGATGCTGCCGTTTCCGCTGTGGCGGCGGCGCGTTGTCGCAATCAGCAATATCGCCGGGTTTGGCGCCTCGGCGACGATGATGGCCGTGACCGCCCTGTTGCCGACCTATATCCAGGGCGTCATGGGGCTCGGCCCCGGCGATGTCGGCTTTGCCGTCGGCGCCACCTCGGTGACCTGGATGTTCGCTTCGTTTGCGGCCGGCCGGCTGATGATCCGCACCTCGTTCCGCGTGACCGCAATGGTCGGCGGCGCGGCGCTGGTGGCGGGTGCGCTGGTATTGCTGAGCCTTGCCCCCGACAGCGGCAATCTGTGGCCGGTGGCCGGAGCTGCGCTGATCGGCATCGCGATGGGGTTCGGCAACACGACGTTTCTGGTGGCGATCCAGGCGACCGTGGAGTGGCATGAGCGCGGGGTCGGCACCAGCTCGCAGATGTTCATGCGCATGCTCGGGCAATCAGTTGGCGCGGCATTGCTCGGCGCGGTCGTCAATTTCGGCGTCCACCAGCGGCTTCCCGAAGCCGGCGACGCGGTGAACAAGCTGCTCGACCCCGCCTTGCGGCAGAGCCTCGGGGCCGGTCTCGTCGCCCGCCTCGGCGACGCGGTGGGCTGGGCGTCGCACCGCGCGTTCTTGGTTGCCGTGCTGGTGGCGGCGTTGACCTGGGCGGCGACGCTCGGATTTCCGCGACGGCTGAGCCCGATCCACCCCACCGCGCGGTGAGACGGCGGCGGCTTGCCGCCGGCGCCGCGGCGCTGGCCTTGGCCGCAGCCGGGACGCTGTGGGCGCTGGCCCCGACCGCGGAGAGCCCGAGACAGCCGATCGCCGGCGTCGCGCCGAGTTACGGCGCCGGTGCCGTCGACGCGGTGCCGAATGCGGCTGCGATCCTCCGCCGCATCTGGGTGCCGGGCCTCGATGCCGGGTACGACCCGCAAGGGTTGGCGGTGGCCGGCGATGCCGTCTACGTCTCGGCCTACCGGAGCGACAGCCTGACGATCCATCGCGGGCCCTGCCGGGTGTTCCGCATCGATCCGACCAGCGGCAGCGAGACCGGGCATTTCGACGTGCCGACCCCCTGCGGCCATGCCGGCGGCCTGGCGACCGCGGGCGACGGCAACCTCTACGTCGCCGACACGCACACGCTGTTCATCACGCCGCTCGCCGCGTCGTTCGCCCCGGGCGGCGCGCAATTCCGCCGCATCCGGCTCGGCCCCGGCGTGGTCGGCGCGCTCGCCGCATCGACCGCCGACGGCATCTGGCTCGGCACCTACGAGGAGAACGGGCCGGGCCGGTTCTATCGCTTTACCAAGGCTGCGCTTGCCGCCCTCAACGACGGCGACACGCTGGGCGCGGCGCAAGCCGCGGCGGAATTGCCGATACCGGATTACGCCCAGGGCGCGGCGATCGGCGGCGGCCAGCTCTGGGTCGCGCGCAGCGATACGCGCTGGGGCACGCTCGACCGGCTCGACCCGGCGACCGGCGCGCGCCGGCAGCGCTATGCGACCGCCGCCAGCATCGAAGGGATCGCCTTCGACCGTGCCGGGCGGCTCTGGGCGGTGTCGGAGGCGGGCGCGCGGCATTTCTACGACCACCCCTTTGCCTGGCTGATCGAGCCGTTTTACCCGCTGGTCTTCGCGATCGACCTTTCCCGCCTGGAGTAGGCCGGCAGGCCGGGCCTATACTCGCCTGACATTGCGAAAAAGAAGGGAGAGCGCCATGCCGGTCGTGCTCGGGACGGACGGGTACCGCTACGAGGTCGATGATGGCTGGGCGAAATTGCCGCCCGGGATGGAGTTCAACGCCGATGTCGCCGCGGTCGGGGTCGACCGCCACGACAATGTCTACGCCTTCAATCGCGGCAAGCACCCGATGTGCGTGTTCGACCGTGCAGGCAATTTCCTGCGTTCATGGGGCGAAGGCGTCTTCGTGCGCCCGCACGGCGTGCACATGGCGCCAGACGACACGATCTGGCTGACCGACGACGGCGACCACACGGTCCGCCACTGCACGCTCGACGGCAAGGTATTGCTGACCATCGGCATTCCCGGCAAGCCGGCGCCCTATATGAGCGGCGAGCCGTTCCATCGCTGCACCCATACCGCGCTGTCGCCGCAAGGCGATTTCATCTACATCTCCGATGGTTACGGAAATTCGCGGGTGCACAAATACACGCCGGACGGCAGGCGGGTGATGTCGTGGGGCGAGCCCGGGACCGACGCCGGCCAGTTCAACATCGCCCACAACGTATGCTGCGACGCCGACGGCTGGGTTTACGTCGCCGACCGCGAAAACCATCGCGTCCAGGTGTTCGACGGCAACGGCAAGTACGAAGCGCAGTGGAACAACATGCACCGCCCGTCGGGCCTTTATCTCGAAGGCGGCAAGGACGGCCGCATGTATATCGGCGAGATCGGGCCGGACATGGCGGTCAATATCGACATCCCGAATTGCGGCCCGCGGGTCAGCATCTACACCCACAAGGGCGAGCTTTTGGCCCGGCTCGGCCATCAGCACGCGGGCCTCGCGACCGGGCAGTTCATCTCGCCGCACGGCCTCGCCGTAGACAGCCGCGGCGATATCTATGTCGGCGAGGTCAGCTACACCAATTGGGGCCGCCGCGTCCGGGCCAGGGGCGAGCAGATCCCGCCGGGTCTGCGCAGCCTGCAGAAGCTGGTCAGGGTCGGCTGAGATGCCCGACAATCCGCGCTGGAAGCACCGCCCGCCGGGATCGACCTGGGGCGATTGGGGGCCGGACGACCAGCTCGGCCGGCTCAACCTGCTGACCCCGGACAAGGTCAAGAGCGCCGTTGGCGAGGTCAAGGAAGGACTAACGTTTTGCCTTAGTCTGCCGCTCGACTACCCCGGCGGCACCGTCGTCAACCCGCGCCGTCATCCGCCGCGGCTGATGGCCAACAAGCGCAACGGCATGCCCTATATCGCCTATCCGCTGGCGCGCGAGGACCCGCAATTCGTCGACGTGATCTGCGACGACATCGTCGAGATGACGCTGCAATACTCGACCCAGTGGGACAGCCTCGCCCATGTCGGCCAGTTGTTCGACGCCGATGGCGACGGGGTGCC
>JASHNY010000038.1 GCA_030041385.1 Alphaproteobacteria bacterium | reverse complement strand
GAGGGCGGGCGGCACACGCCGTTTTTCGGCAATTACCGGCCGCAATTCTATTTCCGCACGACCGACGTGACCGGGACGGTGCACCTGCCGGAGGGGACCGAGATGGTGATGCCGGGCGACAACGTGACGATGGAGGTCGAACTCCTGGTGCCGATCGCGATGGACGAAGGGCTGCGCTTTGCGATCCGCGAAGGCGGCCGCACCGTCGGCGCCGGCGTCGTCGCCAAAATTCTGAAGTAAGCAAGCAAGGCTTGGCTGAGGGACAACGCCGTGGAAGGCCAGAACATACGAATTCGACTGCGCGCCTACGATCATCGCGTGCTCGACCAGTCGACCAGCGAGATCGTCAACACGGCCAAGCGCACGGGTGCGCGGGTCCGCGGTCCGATCCCGCTGCCGACCAAGATCGAGAAATACACGGTGCTGCGCTCGCCGCATGTCGACAAGAAATCGCGCGAGCAATTCGAGATCCGCACCCACAAACGGGTGCTCGACATCGTCGATCCGACCCCGCAGACCGTGGACGCGCTGATGAAGCTCGACCTGGCCGCCGGCGTCGATGTCGAGATCAAGCTGTAGGACGACAGATGAAGGTGCATCCCATCGCCGCCATGGCCGGGCTCGACCCGGCCATCAACGGCCGTCGCCGCGGCGCGGATGCCCGGATCAAGTCCGGGCATGACGTCGAGCGGGGAGGCCGGTGATGCGGACCGGCCTGATCGCGCAAAAGCTCGGGATGACCCGGGTGTTCACCGGCGAGGGCACCCACATCCCGGTGACCGTGCTGAAGATCGACAATTGCCAGGTTGTCGCCCAGCGGACGCTCGACCGCGACGGCTACACCGCGGTGCAGCTCGGCGTCGGCACGGCCAAGGTCAAGAACGTGACTAAGCCGCAGCGAGGGCATTTCGCCAAGGCCAAGGTCGAGCCTAAGGCCAGGCTTGCCGAGTTCCGCGTGTCCGAGGATGCGCTCGTCGAGGTCGGCGCCGAGATTACCGCGGCCCATTTC
Organism: Alphaproteobacteria bacterium; assembly: GCA_030041385.1. Taxonomy (GTDB): domain Bacteria; phylum Pseudomonadota; class Alphaproteobacteria; order ATCC43930; family CGMCC-115725; genus DATARH01. The sequence continues at coordinate 42,243 of JASHNY010000038.1, read as the reverse complement.
GTGCCGGGCCAGTATGTCGATGTCGTCGGCACCAGCATCGGCAAGGGCTTTGCCGGGGCGATGAAGCGGCACAATTTCGGCGGTCTGCGCGCGACCCACGGCGTGTCGATCTCGCACCGCAGCCACGGCTCGACCGGGCAGCGGCAATCGCCCGGCAAGACCTTCAAGAACAAGAAGATGGCCGGCCATCTCGGGAACGAGCGGGTGACCACGCACAACCTCGAAGTCGTCGCCGCCGATGCCGAGCGCGGCGTCTTGATGGTCCGGGGCGCGGTGCCTGGCAGCAAGAACGGCTGGGTCTTGGTCAAGGACGCGGTCAAGCGCAAGGCGCCGGACGGGCTCCCGTTTCCGGCGGCGCTGCGCGGCAGCGCTCCCGCTGCTGCGGGCGAGGCCGACACTGGCGAAGGTGCTGCGCCATGAAACTGACGATGCGCAACCTCGACAACCAGGAGGTCGGCGATATCGAACTCGCCGACGAGGTGTTCGGCCTGCCGGTACGCCGCGACGTCCTCGCCCGCGTGGTCAACTGGCAGCTCGCCAAGCGCCGGGCCGGCACGCACAAGGCGAAGGGCATCAGCGACATCAGCGGTACCACCAAGAAGCCCTACAAGCAGAAGGGCACCGGGCGTGCCCGGCAAGGCAGCCTGCGGTCGCCGCAATTTCGCGGCGGTGCGGTCATCTTCGGGCCGGTCGTGCGCAGCCATGGGTTCAGCCTGCAGAAAAAGGTGCGGCGGCTCGGCCTCAAAACGGCGCTGTCGGCCAAGCAGGCCGAGGGCAAGCTCGTCGTCATCGACGCCGCCACGGTTGCCGAGGCCAAGACCAAGGCCTTGCGTGCCCGGTTTGACGCGCTCGGCTGGGGTTCGGTGCTGATCATCGACGGCGCGGCGGTGGACGAGGGGTTCGCCCGCGCCGCTCGCAACTTGCCCAAGGTCGACGTGCTGCCGCAGCAGGGCGCCAACGTTTACGACATCCTGCGCCGCGACACGTTGGTCTTGACCCGTGCGGCGGCCGAATTGCTGGAGGCTCGCCTCAAATGAGCCGCTTCCGCGTCATTCCGCATGTCGCGCCGCAATTGTCGCGCGAGGAGATGTACCGGGTGATCCGCACGCCGGTCATCACCGAAAAGGCGACCAACGTGTCGGAGCACAACCAGGTGATCTTCCGGGTTGCGCTCGATGCGACCAAGCGCCAGGTCAAGGCCGCGGTCGAGGGGCTGTTCGACGTCAAGGTCGCGGCGGTCAACACGATCCGCGTGCAGGGCAAGACCAAACGCTTTCGCGGCCGCATCGGCCGCCGCTCCGATTACAAGAAAGCGATCGTCACGCTGGCCGAAGGCTCGCGCATCGACGTGACCACCGGCATCTGAGGCGAGGGGTTCCAACGCGATGGCGCTCAAAACCTTCAACCCGACGACGCCGTCGCAGCGGCAGCTCGTCATCGTCGATCGCAGCGAATTATGGAAGGGCAAGCCGGTCAAGGCGTTGACCGAGGGCCTGCGGCAGAAGGGCGGGCGCAACAACACCGGCCGCATCACGATGCGGCGCAGCGGCGGCGGCCACAAGCGGCGCTATCGCGCGGTCGATTTCAAGCGCGCCCGCGACGAGTCGCCGGCCACGGTCGAACGGCTCGAATACGACCCCAACCGCACCGCCTTCATCGCCCTGATCAAATATGCGGACGGCACGCTGTCGTACATTCTGGCGCCGCAACGGCTGCGCGCCGGCGATACGGTGGTGTCGGGCGAGCGGGTCGATGTGAAGCCCGGCAACGCGATGCCGCTGAGGAACATGCCGCTCGGCACGATCGTCCACAACGTCGAGATGAAGCCAGGCAAGGGCGGCCAGCTCGCGCGCTCGGCCGGAACCTATGTGCAGCTGGTCGGGCGCGACCAGGGCTATGCGCTGCTGCGCCTGTCATCTGGCGAATTGCGCATGGTGCGCGCCGAATGCCGGGCAACGATCGGCGCGGTCTCCAACCCGGACCACCAGAACATCGTGATCGGCAAGGCCGGCCGCAACCGCTGGCTCGGCCGCCGGCCTTCGGTGCGCGGCGTGGCGATGAACCCGATCGACCATCCGCATGGCGGCGGCGAAGGGCGCACCTCCGGCGGCCGCCATCCGGTGACGCCGTGGGGCAAGCCGACCAAGGGCAAGAAGACGCGGCACAACAAGGCGACCGACCGGCTGATTGTCCGGCGCCGCCAGATCCGCTAGCGAGGAGGACGGAGCGTGGCGCGCTCGGTATGGAAAGGCCCGTTCGTCGACGGCTATCTCTTAGAGAAGGCCGAGAAGGCGCGCGGCTCGGGACGCAACGAGGTGATCCGCACCTGGTCGCGGCGTTCGACGATCTTTCCGCAATTCGTCGGCCTCACCTTCGGGGTCTACAACGGCCACAAATTCATCCCGGTGCTGGTGACCGAGAACATGATCGGCCACAAATTCGGCGAGTTCGCGCCGACCCGCACCTTCTACGGGCATGCCGGCGACAAGCGCGCGAAGAGAAGCTGAGATGAGCAAGCCCCACATCGAGCGCCGCCTGGCCGATACCGAAGCGTCGGCGTTTCTGCGCGCGCTCCGGATCAGCCCGCGCAAATTGAACCTGGTCGCACAGTCGATCCGCGGCAAGAATGCCGCTGCGGCCGTCGCCGAGCTCAGCTTCTCGCACCGCCGCATCGCCCGCGACGTCAAGAAGGTGTTGCAGGCGGCGATCGCCAACGCGGAAAACAACCACCAGCTCGATGTCGACCGGCTTTACGTCAAGGAAGCTACGGTCGGCCGCGCCTTTGTCATGAAGCGCTTTCACACCCGCGGTCGCGGCCGCTCGGCCCGGGTGGAGAAGCATTTCGCGCACCTGACCGTGATCGTGCGCGAGCGTCCGGAGGAGAGTGCCTGATGGGTCAAAAGGTCAATCCGATCGGCCTCCGGCTGGGAATCAACCGGACCTGGGATTCGCGCTGGTTCTCGCGCAAGGAATACGGGAGCCTGCTGCACGACGACCTCAAATTGCGCAAATTCCTGCATCAGCGCCTGAGCCAGGCCGCGGTTGCCAAGATCCTGATCGAGCGCGCCGCCCGGCGAACCCGGATCACGCTGCATTCGGCCCGCCCCGGCGTCGTCATCGGCAAGAAGGGCGCGGACATCGACAAATTGCGCAGCGATCTGGGCAAGGTCACCAACAGCGAAGTCAGCCTCAACATCGTCGAGATCCGCAAGCCCGAGATCGATGCCAAACTGATCGCCGACGGGATCGCCCAGCAGCTCGAGCGCCGGGTCGCCTTTCGTCGCGCGATGAAGCGGGCAGTGCAGTCGGCGATGCGGTTCGGCGCCCAGGGCATCCGCATCAACTGCTCGGGGCGGCTCGGCGGCGCCGAAATCGCACGCATGGAGTGGTATCGCGAGGGCCGGGTGCCGCTGCACACGCTGCGCGCCGATATCGATTTCGGCTATGGCACGGCCAAGACCACCTATGGCACCTGTGGCGTCAAGGTGTGGGTGTTCAAGGGCGAAATTCTTGCCCATGACCCGATGGCGCAAGACAAGCGATTGAACGAAGGCCAGCCGCCGGCCCACGATCGCGAGCGCGATCGTGATCGGGACCGCCGGCGCGAGTCGCTCGGCTGAGGATACGATGCTCGCTCCGAAACGCAGCAAATACCGCAAGGCCCACAAGGGCCGGGTGCACGGCCTCGCGAAGGGCGGCACCAGCCTCAATTTCGGTGCCTACGGCATGAAATCGGCCGAGCCCGGGCGGATTACCGCACGCCAGATCGAGGCCGCGCGCCGCGCGATCACCCGCCACATCCGCCGCGTCGGGCGCGTGTGGATCCGGGTTTTCCCGGATGTGCCGGTGTCGTCGAAGCCGGCCGAGGTCCGCATGGGCAGCGGCAAGGGCTCGCCCGAGTTCTGGGTGTGCCGGGTAAAGCCCGGCCGGATCATGTTCGAACTCGACGGCGTGACGCTCGATGTGGCGCGCGAGGCGTTTGCGCTGGCGGCGGCGAAACTGCCGATCGCGACGCGGTTCGTTATGCGCGAAGGCGAGGGGACGGCATGACCAAGGCCTCGGATTTGCGGCCGCGCACGACCGACGAATTGACCGGCGAACTCGACACGCTGGGCAAGGAAATCTTCAACCTGCGCTTTCAGCGCGCCAGCGGCCAGCTGGAAAACACCGCGCGGATGCGGCAGGCCCGCCGCGAGATCGCACGCATCAAGACCGTTCTCGGCGAGCGGCGCCGCCAGGCGCCCGCCGGCAGCAAGGCCGGCTGAGGCCGAGGGAGCAATCATGCCCAAACGCATTCTGCAGGGCATCGTCGTCAGCGATGTCCAAGACAAGACGGTCGTCGTGCGGGTGGATCGCCGCGTGATGCACCCCGTCTACAAGAAATATGTCACGCGCTCGAAGAAATATGCGGCGCATGACGAAGAAAACCGCTTTCACACCGGCGAGGCCGTGACGATCGAGGAAAGCCGGCCGCTGTCCAAGCGCAAGCACTGGGTGGTGCTGGGCGCGGCGACCGGGGTCGCGCCCGGCCTCGCCCGCCGCCGGGCGCGCGCCGCCGCCGCAGAGGCCGAGACCGAGGCAGGGGACGCCGCATGATCCAGATGCAGACCAACCTCGACGTCGCCGACAATTCCGGCGCGCGGCGAGTGCAATGTATCAAGGTGCTGGGCGGCTCCAAGCGCAAGACCGCGACGGTGGGGGACGTGATCATCGTCTCGGTCAAGGAGGCGATCCCGCGCGGCCGCGTCAAGAAAGGCGATGTTCATCGCGCGGTCATCGTGCGCACGGCCAAGGAAATCCGCCGCACCGACGGCAGCGCGATCCGCTTCGACCGCAATGCCGCGGTGCTGATCACCCGCCAGGGTGAACCGATCGGGACCCGCGTGTTCGGCCCGGTCACGCGCGAATTGCGGGCGCGCCGGTTCTTGAAGATCGCCTCGCTCGCTCCGGAGGTGTTGTGATGGTGACGATGGAACGCATCCCGCCGGCATGCGGCCGGGACGGAAGCGGTCCCGGGGATGACGATGCCTAACAAGCTGAAGATCAAGAAAGGCGACAACGTGATCGTCATCAGCGGCCGCGACAAAGGCCGCACCGGCGAGGTCCTGCGCGTCTTTCCGGCGGAGCGGCGGGTGATCGTGCAGGGCGTGCATATGGCGCAGCGGCACACCAAGCCGCGCATGGGCGACCCGGGCGGCATCGTCGAGAAGGAACTGACCATCCATGCCTCGAACGTGGCGCATGTCGATCCGCGCTCGGGCAAGCCGACGCGGATCGGGTACAAGGTGCTCGACGACGGCAGAAAGGTTCGCGTCGCCCGCCGCTCGGGCGAGGTGATCGACAAGTGAGGACGCCGGGATGACCCGCCTTTACGAGCGCTACACGGCCGAGCTGCGGCCGGCGTTGATGCAGGAATTCGGCTACGGCAACGCGATGCAGGTGCCGCGGCTGGAAAAAATCGTCGTCAACATGGGCGTCGGCGAGGCCGTGCAGGACGCCAAGAAGATCGATGCCGCTGCCGGCGACCTGACCGCGATTACCGGCCAGCACCCGGTGGTGATCCGCGCCCGGCAATCGATCGCCACCTTCAAGTTGCGCAAGAACATGCCGATCGGGGTCAAGGTGACGCTGCGGCGCGACCGCATGTACGAGTTCCTCGACCGGCTGATCACCGTGGCATTGCCGCGGGTGCGCGATTTCCGCGGCGTGTCGGCGCGCAGCTTCGACGGGCGCGGAAATTATGCGCTGGGGCTCAGGGAACAGCTTGTGTTTCCCGAGATCGATTACGACAAGGTCGATGCGGTGCGCGGGATGGATATCGTCATCGTCACGACCGCGCATACTGATGCCGAAGCCAAGGCGCTGCTGAAAGGCTTCGACATGCCGTTCATGAACTGACCGCCGGCGGAGAAGCAATCCCATGGCAAAGAAAAGCTCGATCGAAAAAAACGCGCGCCGCGCCAAGCTGGCCAGGCAGTTCGCGCCGCGGCGGGCGCGGCTCAAGGCGATCGCCCGCAATCGCGATGCGGCGCCGGAGGACCGCTTCGATGCGCAGCTGCGGCTGTCCCAATTGCCGCGCAACAGCTCGGAGACCCGGGTGCGCAACCGCTGCGCCTTGACCGGGCGCCCGCGCGGCTATTACCGCAAGTTCAAATTGTCGCGCATCGCGGTACGCGAACTGGCCTCCGCCGGCCAGATTCCCGGCATGGTCAAATCGAGCTGGTAGGGAAGAAATCGATGTCGATGAGCGATCCGCTCGGCGATATGTTGACCCGCATCCGCAACGGCCAGCGCGCGCGCCAGGCCGTCGTCGCGGCACCGGCCTCGAAGATGCGCGCCAACGTGCTCGAGGTATTGCGCCGCGAAGGCTATATTCGCGGCTTCACCCGCGAGCACGTGCGCCCGGGCGTCGCCGAGCTGAAGATCGAGTTGAAATACGTCGACGGCGAGCCGGTGATCCGCGAGATTGCCCGGGTATCGAAGCCGGGACGGCGGATCTATTCGAAGCTTGCCGACCTGCCCCGCGTCTATAACGGGCTCGGCATAGCGATCCTGTCGACGCCGCGCGGGGTGATGTCGGACAACGAGGCCCGCGCCGCCAAGGTCGGCGGCGAGGTGCTGTGTCGGGTGTTCTGAGGAAGAAAGCGATGTCGCGCATTGGCAAAAACCCGGTGGCGATCCCCGACGGCGTTTCGGTCGAACTGGCGGGCCAGACGCTGACCGCCAAAGGCCGGCTCGGGACGCTGTCGATGGTGGTGAGCGGCGAGGTTTCGGCGAGCGTCGCCGATGGCCATGTCACGATCGCGCCGAAGGGCGAGACCAAGCGGGCGCGGGCGATGTGGGGCACGACGCGGGCGCTGGTCAACAACATGGTCACCGGCGTCGCCACCGGATTTACCCGCAACCTCGAAATCAACGGGGTGGGCTACCGCGCCGCGGTGCAAGGCAACACGCTGACCCTGCAGCTCGGGTTCAGCCATGACGTGCTCTACCCGATCCCCGAGGACATCCGGATCACCTGCGAACGGCCGACCGCGATCAGCGTAAGCGGCGCCGACCGCCAGCGCGTCGGCCAGGTCGCGGCCGAGATTCGCGCCTATCGCCGGCCCGAGCCGTACAAGGGCAAGGGCGTCAAGTACACCGACGAGACGATCCGCCGCAAGGAAGGCAAGAAGAAATAGCGCCATGTCGAACAAGGCAGACGAACTGTTCCGCCGCCGCCGGCAGCGCCAGCGCTATAAATTGCGCCAGGTCGCGAACGGGCGGCCGCGCCTCAGCGTGTTCCGCTCGTCGCGGCACATCTACGCGCAGATCATCGACGACGGCGCGGGGCGCACGCTCGCCGCGGCATCGACGCTCGACGGCGACCTCAAGGCGGGCTTGAAGACGGGCTCGGACAAGGCCGCCGCCACCGCCGTCGGCAAACTGATTGCCGAACGCGCCAAGGCGGCCGGGATCGAGCGGGTTGTCTTCGATCGCGGGGCCTATGTGTTCCATGGCCGGGTCAAGGCCCTGGCCGACGGCGCCCGCGAGGGCGGCCTGGATTTCTGAAGGGGTCGGCATGGCACGCACTACTCAATCACGCGGTCCCGGCGGCGGAGGGCGCGGCCCGGGAGAGCGGCGCCGCCGCGGCGAAAGCGACAGCCAGCCGCGCGAACGCGAAGAAAACGAGTTTGCCGAAAAGCTGGTCGGCATCAATCGCGTCGCCAAGGTGGTCAAGGGCGGCCGCCGTTTCGGCTTTGCCGCGCTCGTCGTCGTCGGCGACCGCAAGGGGCGGGTCGGCTATGGCTCGGGCAAGGCGCGCGAGGTGCCGGAAGCGATCCGCAAGGCGACCGAACAGGCCCGGCGCAGCATGATCCGGGTGCCGCTCCGCGAAGGCCGCACGCTGCATCATGACATTGCCAACAGCTACGGCGCCGGCAAGGTCGTCGTGCGCGCTGCCAAGCCCGGCACCGGCATCATCGCCGGCGGGCCGATGCGCGCGATCTTCGAGGCGCTGGGCGTGCAGGATGTCGTCGCGAAATCGGTCGGCAGCTCGAACCCGCACAACATGATCAAGGCGACGTTTGCCGCGCTCAGCCGCGTCACCAGCCCGCGCGCGGTGGCCTCGCGCCGCGGCAAGAAGGTCGGCGAGATTCTGGGCCGGCGCGATGCCGAGGCGCGGGAGACGGCGTGATGGAAGGGCGGAAGACCGTCACGGTCACCCAGACCGGCAGCCCGATCGGCCGCCGCGCCGATCAGGAGGCGACGCTGAAGGGATTGGGGCTCAACAAGCGGCACCGGCAGCGCACGCTGGAGGACACGCCCTCGGTGCGCGGCATGATCCGCAAAGTGCAGCACCTGGTGCGGGTCGAAGGGGAATAGGACCGCGGCCGTCTCGCCCGCCTGCGGGCGGGATTCCCGCGCTCTAAGGATTTCGCGATGAAGCTCAACGAGATCAGGGACAATGGGGGCGCCCATTACCGCGCGAAGCGGGTGGGGCGCGGCATCGGCTCGGGCAAGGGCAAGACCTCGGGGCGCGGCGGCAAGGGCCAGACCGCGCGCACCGGCGTCGCGCTGAACGGGTTCGAGGGCGGGCAGACGCCGTTGCATCGGCGGCTTCCCAAGCGCGGCTTCAACAACAAGATCTTTCGCAAGGACTTCAAGGTCGTGAATTTGGGCCGCCTGCAGCAGGCGCTCGATGCCGGGAAATTGAGCGGGGCCGGCACGGTGGACGGCAAAGGTCTGGTTGCGGCCGGCGTGTTGCGCCGTCTCGGCGACGGGGTCCGCCTGCTCGCCAAGGGGACGCTGAAGGCCGCGATCACGATCGAGGTGGCCGGGGCCTCGAGGGCGGCGATAGCAGCGGTCGAGGAAGCCGGCGGCAAGGTGATCGTCAATGGTCAGCCGGCGCAACCGGCGGCTGACGCACCTGCCGGCTGATTCGCCGGCCGCGTTCGGCTCGGCCTGGCGCGGGCACGATGCCGGCGCCGTGTCGCCGGGACGGCGACCACCGAAACGGCCTCGCGAACTTTCGTATCGGCGCGCGAGCGCCTATTCTGTAGACAGCGCCCGCTTCGGGTAGGGAAATTGGCAATGGCGTCGGTCGCCGAACAGCTCGCCAACAGCATCAACTTCTCGGCCTTCTCGAAGGCGACGGAGCTGAAGAACCGGATCTGGTTCACGCTCGGCGCGCTGGTGGTGTATCGACTCGGCACCTACATCCCGATCCCCGGAATCGACCCGGGGATTCTGCACGAAATCTTTTCGCGCAATGCCGGGGGCATCCTCGGCATGTTCGACATGTTTTCGGGTGGCGCGCTCGGCCGCATGACGATCTTTGCATTGAACATCATGCCGTACATCTCGGCATCGATCATCATGCAGCTTTTGACGGCGGTGTCGCCGACGCTGGAAGCGCTGAACAAGGAGGGCGAGAGCGGGCGCAAAAAGATCAACCAATACACCCGCTACGGCACGGTGCTGCTGGCGGCGGTGCAGGCCTATGGTATCGCGGTCGGGCTCGAAGGCATGCGTGCCGGAAGCCAGTCCGCGGTGATCGACCCGGGGCTGATGTTTCGCCTGGTGACGATGATTACGCTGACCGGCGGCACGGTGTTTCTGATGTGGGTCGGCGAGCAGATCACCGCCCGCGGGATCGGTAACGGGATCTCGCTGATCATCATGGCCGGGATCGTCGCCAACCTGCCGCACGCGCTGGCTTCGACCCTCGAACTCGGCCGCACCGGGGCGATCTCGAGCGCTTTCATCATCATCTTCCTCGGGATGTCGGTCGGCGTCGTCGCCTTTATCGTGTTCATAGAGCGGGCGCAGCGCCGCATCCTCGTGCAGTATCCGAAACGCCAGGTCGGCAACCGCATGTTCGGCGGCGATTCCTCGCACCTGCCGCTCAAGATCAATACGTCTGGCGTGATCCCGCCAATCTTTGCCTCCTCGCTGCTGCTATTGCCGGCGACGGTGGCGACATTCCAGGCGAGCGGCGGTGACAACACGGGATGGATCGGCACGATTACCGCCTATCTCGCGCATGGCCGGCCGCTCTACATGGCGCTCTATGTCGGGCTGATCATCTTCTTCACGTTCTTCTACACGGCGATCGTATTCAACCCGACTGAGACCGCCGACAACCTCCGCAAGTATGGCGGGTTCATTCCGGGCATCCGGCCGGGGAAGAACACGGCCGACCACCTCGATTACATCTTGACGCGGCTGACCGTGGTCGGCGCCGCCTATCTGGCGGCGGTGTGCATTCTGCCCGAGATCCTGATCTCGCAATATTCGGTGCCGTTCTATTTCGGCGGCACCAGCCTGCTGATCGTGGTCAGCGTGACCATGGACACGGTGGCGCAGATCCACTCGCACCTTCTCGCCCATCAATACGAGGGGTTGATCAAGAAGGCGCGGCTGCGCGGCCGCCGCTGATGAACCTGATCCTGTTGGGGCCGCCCGGCGCCGGCAAGGGGACGCAGGCGAAGCGTCTTGAGCAATCGCACGGGCTGGTGCAATTGGCCACCGGCGACATGCTGCGGGCGGCGACGGCCCGCGGCAGCGAGCTTGGCCTTAAGGTCAAGGCGATCATGGATTCGGGGCAGCTCGTGCCCGACGGGGTCATCATCGACATGATCGCCGAGCGGATTGCCCGGCCGGATTGCCGCAACGGTTTCATTCTCGACGGGTTTCCGCGCACGGTGCCGCAGGCCGAGGCGCTCGACGAGATGCTGGCGGAGCGGCGCCAGACCCTCGACCATGTGATTTTGATGCAAGTCGACGAGGCGGCGCTGATCGATCGCCTGGCCGGCCGGTTCAGCTGCAAGAATTGCGGCGCCAGCTATCACGAGCGCTACCATCGGCCGCAGGCCGAAGGGGTGTGCGACCTGTGCGGCGGGTGCGAATTCGTCCACCGGCCGGATGACCGGCCGGAGGCGGTCGAGGCACGGTTTGAGGTCTATCGCCGCCAGACCGCGCCGATCCTGCCCTATTATCGCGACCGCGGCATTTTGCGAACGGTCGACGGCATGGGCGAGATCGACGAGGTGGCGCGGCAGATCGAGGCGATCGTCGCCTCGGCAAAATGATCGGGGCCTCAGCACCGGTTGACGATTTGTCAACTCTCCGTATAATCGGTCGATTGCGCAGTGGCGACGCTGCGCATGCCTTCCATTGCCTGCAGCCAAGGAGACCGCCGTGGCGCGAATTGCCGGCGTCAACATTCCCAATCAGAAGCGGGTGCCGATCGGGCTGACCTATATCCATGGCATCGGCCGCTCCAAGGCGCTGGAGATTTGCGCCAAGGTCGGCATCCCCCTCGAGCGGCGGGTGCACGAGTTGACCGACGACGAGGTCCTGCGGGTGCGCGAATTGATCGACCACGATTTCACCGTCGAGGGCGATCTGCGCCGCACCGTGGCAATGAACATCAAGCGGCTGATGGATCTCGGCTGCTATCGCGGCTTGCGGCATCGCAAGGGGTTGCCGGTGCGCGGCCAGCGCACGCACACCAATGCGCGCACCCGCAAGGGGCCGTCGCGGCCGATCGCGGGCAAGAAGAAATAGCGGGCGGGCTCTCTGGTTTCCTCAGCGCAATTGCGGAAGAGCTAAATGGCGAAATCGGCGGCAGCGCCGCGTCTGCGTCGACGCGAGCGCAAGAACATCACCTCCGGCACGGCGCACGTCAACGCCACGTTCAACAACACGATGATCACGATTACCGATGCCCAGGGCAACGCGATCGCGTGGTCGTCTTCGGGCAGCCAGGGCTTCAAGGGCTCGCGCAAATCGACCCCCTATGCCGCCCAGGTGGCGGCCGAGGATGCCGGGCGCAAGGCCATGGAGCACGGCATGCGCACCCTCGACATCGAGGTCAAGGGGCCCGGTTCGGGGCGTGAATCGGCCTTGCGCGCGTTGCAGGCGGTGGGCTTTGCCATCACCTCGATCCGCGACGTGACGCCGATCCCGCATAACGGCTGCCGGCCGCCGAAACGCCGGCGGGTCTAGGCACCGTACCGCCGCGCGGCGCTGAACCGTGAGATCCAAGACCGGAGGCCTCGGCGCCGGTACCTGCTTTGATAGAACCGTGTCATTCACCGACTGAGGTCGTCGTGATCCAGAGAAACTGGCAGAATCTGACCAAGCCGAAGCAGCTTGCGGTCGAGCCGGGCGAAGACCCGTCGCGCGTGGCGACGGTGGTCGCCGAGCCGCTCGAGCGCGGCTTCGGCCTTACCCTCGGCAATGCGCTGCGGCGGGTGTTGCTGTCGTCATTGCAGGGCGCTGCCGTGACCTCGATGCAGATCGAGGGCGTCCTGCACGAGTTTTCGTCGCTGCCCGGGGTGCTCGAAGACGTGACCGACGTGGTGCTCAATGTCAAAAGCATCGCGCTCCGGATGCACGGCGAAGGGCCAAAGCGGATGCGGCTGCGGGCCAACGGGCCGGGCGAGGTATATGCCGGGGCGATCGAGAGCGGCCACGACATCGAGATTCTCAATCCCGACCTGCTGATCTGCACGCTCGACACCGGCGCGCGGATTTCGATGGAATTGACGGTCGAGAACGGCAAGGGCTATGTGCCGGCGACCGAGAACCGGCCCGAAGACGCGCCGATCGGGCTGATCCCGGTCGATGCGCTGTTCAGCCCGGTACGCAAGGTGTCGTATCGCGTCGAGAATACGCGCGTCCAGCAGCGGACCGACTATGACAAGCTGGTCATGCGGGTCGAAACCAATGGCGCGGTGACCCCCGAGGATGCGGTGGCCTATGCCGCGCGGATTCTGCAGGACCAGCTTCAGCTCTTCATCAATTTCGAGGAGCCGCGGCTGGCCGCCGAGAAGGAGATTTCGGGCGAGCCGCCGGTCAACAAGAACCTGCTGCGCAAGGTCGATGAGCTCGAATTGTCGGTGCGGTCAGCCAACTGCCTGAAGAACGACAACATCGTCTATATCGGCGATCTGGTGCAGAAGACCGAGGCGGAGATGCTCCGCACCCCCAATTTCGGGCGGAAATCCTTGAATGAGATCAAGGAGGTCTTGGCCAATATGGGGCTGCACCTGGGGATGGAGATCCCAAGCTGGCCGCCCGAGAACATCGAGGAGCTGGCCAAGCGCATCGACGAGCCGTATTGAGGCCCTATTCTATTCGTCATGGCCGGCCCTGGATCTGGTCCGGGGGACCGGCCATCCCCGGGAAACCCTGTCGGGATCACCGGGGTCGAGCGCGGTGATGACGGTTTCAGGGAGCAGTGAGAGAATACGATGCGCCATCGGATGAACGGGCGGAGCTTCAGCCGCCATTCGGCCCATCGCCAGGCGATGTTCGAGAACCTCGCTGCCGCGCTGCTGAAGCACGAGCAGATCAAGACGACCCTGCCCAAGGCGAAGGACCTGCGCCCGATCGTCGAGCGGCTGATCACGCTCGGCAAGCGCGGCGGATTGCACGCCCGGCGTCAGGCCATCGCCAGGTTGCAGGATCGCGGCCTTGCCGACAAATTGCTGACGACGCTTGCGCAGCGCTATGCGGCCCGGCACGGCGGCTATACCCGCATCGTCAAGGCCGGGTATCGCCATGGCGACGATGAGGCGATGGCGGTCATCGAATTGGTCGACCGGGACGTTTCGGCCAAGGGCCAGGATTCCGGGCCGGTCGCATCGAAGGAAGAAGACGAGGCGGCGTAGCCCTCAGACCGTCGGCCGGGCGGTAAACCCGGCGCTGCCGTCGTCGCGCGCATCCTCGGCCAAAACCTCGCTGACACGGGCGGCGTAAGGCCCCCTGCGGCACGTCGCCACCATCGCGGCGACCGCGTCTTCAGCGCCGGTCACCAGCGCCTCGACGCTGCCGTCGCGGCGGTTGCACACCCAGCCCCGAAGGCCGAGCGCGGTCGCCTCCTGCACCGCCCAGGCGCGATAGCCGACGCCTTGCACCCGCCCGGTGATGCGCAGGCGAACGGTGCTCATTCGAATTCCAGGATGACCTGGTCGACCGTCAGGCTGTCGCCATTGTGGGCGCATAACTTGGCGACGCGCCCATCGCGCTCGGCGCGCAAGACGTTTTCCATCTTCATCGCCTCGACAATTGCCAGCGGCTCGCCGGCTTTCACCTCCTGGCCTTCGCCGACGATGATCGAGGTCAGCAATCCCGGCATCGGCGACAATACCAGCCGCGACGTGTCCGCCGGCTTCTTCGCCGGCATTGCCAGCAATAATTCGGCGGCGCGTGGCGACAACACCTGGGCGCGGCGGACGACGCCGCCATGCGCCAGGCGAAACGTCCGCGCCGGTAAGGCCTCGATCTGCACCGTGGCGGTGCGGCCATCGAGCCGCAATCGCAGCAGGTTCTGCCCAGGCCGCCAGTCGCTCGCCGCGCAAACGGCGTCGCCGCCGTCGTCGATCGTATAGGCGCCCTCGCGCCATGACACGCGGTGCGGGGCGCCGTCGAGCAAGACCACGCGGTCCGCCGCGCCCGTCCCGGTCGCGGCATCGGCAATCGCCGCCGCGATCAGCAGAATGCGGTCGGCTGCCGTGAATGAAGCGGGCGGGGCGAACCCGCCCGGAAACTCTTCGGCGATGAAATCGGTCGACAAGTCTCCGGCGCGAAACCGCTCGCTGCCGGCGATCGCGGACAGGAAAGCGATATTGTGGCGCAGGCCGGAGACGAAAAACCCGTCGAGCGCATCCTTCAGCCGGTCGATCGCCATGCCCCGGTCGCCGCCGCCGACCGCCAGTTTCGCGATCATCGGGTCGTAGTAGAGCGTGATCTCGGCCCCTTCATAGACGCCGCTATCGACGCGCACGCCGTCGCCCGCGGGCGGGCGGTAGCGGACGAGGCGGCCGACCGCCGGCAGAAAGCCGCGTTCGGGGTCTTCGGCGTAAACCCGCGCCTCGATCGCCCAGCCGCGCCGGCGAATATCGGCCTGGGCGAACCCCAGTTTCTCGCCGGCAGCGATGCGGATCATCCATTCGACGAGGTCGAGCCCGGCGACCATCTCGGTCACCGGATGCTCGACCTGAAGTCGTGTATTCATCTCAAGGAAATAGAAGTTTTTGTTGCGATCGACGATGAATTCAACGGTGCCGGCCGAGCAGTAGTCTACGGCCTTGGCTAAGGCCACCGCTTCGGCCCCCATCGCTGCCCGGGTTGCCTCGTCGAGAAACGGGCTCGGCGCCTCTTCGATGACCTTTTGGTGGCGCCGCTGGATCGAGCATTCGCGTTCGCCGAGATGGACGATGTTGCCGTGCGTGTCGCCCAGCACCTGGATTTCGATGTGGCGCGGCCGCTCGATGTATTTTTCGAGAAAGATGCGGTCGTCGCCGAAGCTCGATTTCGCTTCGCCCGCGGCGGCGCGGAACCCGTCGCGCAATTCGGCATCGTCATGGGCGATGCGCATGCCTTTGCCGCCGCCGCCGGCCGACGCCTTGATCATGACCGGATAGCCGATCAGGCGGGCAATGTCGCGCGCCTTGTCGGCATCGGCGATGATGCCGAGATGGCCGGGCACGGTGGACACACCGGCGGCGTGCGCGAGTTTCTTCGATTCGATCTTGTCGCCCATCGCCGCGATCGCCGCCGGGCCGGGCCCGATGAAGACGATCCCGGATTCGGCGAGCGCGGTGGCGAATTGCGGCCGCTCGGAGAGGAAGCCGTAGCCCGGATGCACCGCCTCGGCCCCGGTCGCCTTGCAGGCCTCGACGATGCGGTCGGCTCGCAGATAGGATTCGGTCGCAGCGGCCGGGCCGATCATGACCGCCTCGTCCGCCTCGCGCACATGCAGCGCGTCGGCGTCGGCCTCGGAATACACCGCGACGGTGGCGATGCCCATCCGCCGCGCCGTGCGCATCACGCGGCAGGCGATCTCGCCGCGATTGGCGATCAGGATTTTCTTGAACATCTGCTAGCCGCCGTCATTCCAGGATGTCCCGAAGGGACCGGCCCGGAAACCTTGAACACGGGCGGTTGGCGGATCGATTCCGGGTTCGCCGCTGTGCGCCGCCCCGGAATGACGAAAGTGAATAGCGCTCACAGCGGGATGTTATCGTGTTTTTTCCATGGGTTGGCGAGCCGCTTGTCGCGCAGCATGGCGAGCGCGCGGCACAGCCGCTGCCGGGTCGTCGCCGGCTGGATCACATCGTCGATAAAGCCGCGGCTGGCGGCAACGAACGGGTTGGCGAATTTCTCCCGGTACTCCTCGGTGCGCGCCTCGATCGCGGCGGCGTCGCCAAGATCGGCGCGGAAGATGATCTCGACTGCGCCCTTCGGCCCCATTACCGCGATCTCGGCCGAAGGCCACGCATAGTTGACATCGCCGCGCAGGTGCTTTGAGCTCATCACGTCATAGGCGCCGCCATAGGCCTTGCGGGTGATCAGCGTCACCTTGGGCACCGTCGCCTCGGCGAAGGCAAACAGCAATTTGGCACCGTGCTTGATGATGCCCCCGTATTCCTGCGCGGTTCCCGGCAGGAACCCCGGCACATCGACAAAGGTCACGATCGGGATGTTGAAGCAATCGCAAAACCGGACGAAGCGGGCGGCCTTGCGCGCGCTGTCGATGTCGAGGCAGCCGGCCAGCACCATCGGCTGGTTGGCGACGATGCCGATCGTCGTTCCCGCCATGCGCGCAAATCCGACGAGGATGTTGCGGGCAAAGTTCGACTGGATCTCGAAGAAATCGCCGTAATCGACGATCTTCTCGATCAATTCCTTCATGTCGTAGGGCTTGTTGGGGTTGGCCGGGATCAGCGTGTCGAGCGACGGCTCGGCCCGATCGGCGGGGTCCCGGCATTGCTGCGGCGGCGCCGCAGCGCGGTTTGAGCTGGGCAGGAAATCGACGAAGCGCCGCAATTCGAGCAGGGCCTCGACATCGTTCTCGAAAGCGAGGTCGGCAACGCCGGAGCGGGTGGTGTGGGTGACGGCGCCGCCCAGTTCCTCCTGGGTCACAGTTTCATGGGTGACCGTTTTGACCACCTCGGGGCCGGTCACGAACATGTACGAGCTGTCCTTGACCATGAAGATGAAGTCGGTCATCGCCGGCGAATACACTGCGCCGCCCGCACACGGCCCCATGATCAGCGACACCTGCGGGATCACGCCCGAGGCGAGCACGTTGCGCTCGAACACCTCCGCATAGCCGGCAAGCGAGGCGACGCCTTCCTGGATGCGGGCGCCGCCGGAATCGTTGAGGCCGATCACCGGCGCGCCGACATTCATCGCCTGGTCCATGACCTTGCAGATTTTCTCGGCGTGCGCCTCCGACAACGAGCCGCCGAACACGGTGAAATCCTGGCTGAAGACAAAAACGAGGCGGCCGTTGATCGTGCCATAGCCGGTGACCACGCCGTCGCCCGGGATTTTCTGCTCGTCGATGCCGAAATCGTGGCTGCGGTGCTCGACGAACATGTCCCACTCTTCGAAAGAGCCGGGGTCGAGCAGGATTTCGAGCCGCTCGCGCGCGGTGAGCTTGCCGCGTTTGTGCTGGGCCTCGATGCGGCGCCTGCCGCCGCCGGCACGGGCCGCCGCGCGCTTTTCCTCGAGCCGGTGCAGAATGTCGTTCATCCCGCGAGTTAGCACCAAACCGGCCGGCAAGACCAGAGTTGCGACTATCCGCCGGACGGGCGGCGCGGCAAGATGGCGCGACACATCCGGCGAGAGGGGAACGGCATGGCCGAGAGCGAACTCTACAAAAAAGGCGCGGCGATGCGCCGGCAGCTGATGGGCGACGCCGCGGTGGAGGCGGCGGCGAAGGGCATCTACAGCGACCCGGTGATGAAGAAATTCATCGACCTCGCCACCGAAACCGTGTTCGGCGCGCTATGGACCCGGCCCGGCCTCGACACCAAGACGCGGGCGCTGATCTGCGTGGTTTCCGATGCGTGCACCGGGCGCGAACCGGAGCTCGCCCTGCACATCCGCTTTGCCCTGCGCCAGGGCTGGAGCGAGGAGGAATTGACCGAGGTGCTATTGCACCTGTCCGGCTATATCGGCGTGCCGATCATCCGCGAATCGCTGCAGGTCGCCTCGAAGGCGTTCCGCGACTATCGCGCAGAGGCGAAGCCGCGCTAGGCAAGCCGCGTCCTTCGTTTTGGCGGCGCTATTCCTTGAGCAGTTCGACAAATCGCGCCGTCGCCTCGATATCGGCGGCGAGGGCCCGGCGGCGCCTGGCGGCCTCGGAATCCTCGCCCCAGGCCTCGATCTGAAAGGTTTCGTCGAGTTGCGAGGCGGCGAAGGCCTCGCTCGCATCGAGCCGCCCCTCGCAAAGGGCCAGCGCGATCACCAGCGAGCCGCAGGCCGCGGTCGCGGTGTGCAGGGCGGTCAGGACGAAATCGTCATGCTCGGCGACGGCTGCGGCAAAGGCCGCGAGGGCGGTCGCCGGCTGCGGCCTGGGGATGATCCCGGTGGTGGCTTCGAGCCGCGCATCGAAGCGCATCGCCGCCCAGTCGATCAGCGGCTGCCAGACCGCGTGCTGGCGCGCGGCGAGGGCCGGCGGATGCTCGGCGCGATAACAGACCAGGTCGGTGCCGGCATAATTTGCCGTCTCGGCGGCAATCGCGCCGCGCTGCTCGGCGGTGCGGTCGATCGCCGTCGCGGCAAGCCGGGTCAGCGGCATCGTATGCGGCCGGATGTCGGGGCGCTGCGCCTCCCACTCCGAGGCGATCGCCGCGGCCAACGCCGCGCTCGGCACCCGCAGCTGCCGTTTCCCCGGCGTGTGCGCAATCTTGCCGTCGAGCGTGACGACGTGCCCGCCCTCGACCGAGCGGGCCGCGACATCGCGATAGACCCGCCTCATTCCTCGGCCTCCAATCCGGCGAACGGGTCGTCGGCCTCGCCGGCAAACCCGAGAAATTCCCACAGCCGCTGCATGTGCGGCGGCAATTTTGCGGCGATCCGCAGCGTGCCGCCCGCGGGGTGCGGAATCGCCAGCGATCGGGCGTGCAGATGCAGCCGGTGCGCCGCGACATGGCCGCCGAGATGGGCGCCGGCGCCGCCGTACTTGCCGTCGCCGAGGATCGGCGTGCCGATCGCGGCGCAATGCGCGCGCAATTGGTGCGTGCGCCCGGTCAACGGCAACAGGGCAAGCCAGCTCGCGCGCGCGCCGGCCTGGTCGATGACGCGGTAATAGGTGACCGCGTTCTTGCCGGCATCGTCTGGGCGCACGCGCTCGCCGCCGCGGCCCGGCACTTTGGCCAGCGCCAGTTCGATGCGGCCCTGCGGAATTTCCGGCACGCCGACTGCGGCCGCCCAATAAACCTTGCGCGTCGCCTTGTCGCGAAAGGCACGGGCGAAAAATGCCGCCGCTGCTGCCGTGCGCGCCAGCAGCAGCACGCCGCTGGTGTCCTTGTCGAGCCGGTGCACGAGGCGGGGGCGCTCGTCGCGGTCGAAGCGCAGCCCGTCGAGCAGCAGGTCGACATGGCGGTCGGTGCCGGTACCGCCCTGTACGGCAAGGCCGGGCGGTTTGTCGATCACGATGGCCCAGTCGTCGCGATAGATCACCGCGTCGCGCAGCGCCGCCTCGTCATGCGCCGTCACGCGCGGCCGCTGCGGCGCCGGCGGTGCCTCGCCGAGCGGCGGCACCCGGATCGTCTGGCCGGGCGTGATGCGGTCGCCGGCCCGCGCTCGCCGGCCATCGACCCTGACCTGGCCGGTGCGCAGCAATTTTTCCAGCCGCCCGTGGGCGAGCTGCGGGAAATGCCGGCGAAACCAGCGGTCGAGCCGCAACTCGCCGTCTTCCGGCCGGACCGTGATCGTGTCAGTGCCGCTCACGAGAGCGAGGCTCCGCAAGATAAGGCGTCATCCCCCGGAGCAGATCCGGGGCCGGCCATGACGAACAAGGGTGATCCGCACTCATTTCGCGGCCGCCCGCTCGCGCAATTTTTCCCAATAATCGAGCCGCTTCCTGATCTCGCGCTCAAAGCCGCGCTCGCCGGGCCGATAGAAGTTTTCACGCTCAACCCCTTCCGGAAAATAGTTTTGTCCGGAAAATCCCTCTGCCGTCGCGTGATCGTAGACATAGCCTTGGCCATAGCCTAAGTCGCGCATCAGCCGGGTTGGCGCATTGAGGGCGTGCCTGGGCGGCATCAGCGAGCCGGTCTCGCGCGCCATCCGCATCGCTTCCCCGAAGGCGGTGTAGGCTGCGTTGGATTTCGGCGCCGTGGCGAGGTAGATCACGAGCTGGGCGATCGCCAGTTCGCCTTCGGGCGAGCCGAGCCGGTCGTAGGCGTCCCACGCGGCCAGCGCCTGCGCTATCGCTGGTGGGTCGGCAAGACCGATATCCTCGACCGCCGCGCGCGTCATCCGCCGCAAGATGTAGATCGGGTCCTCGCCGCCGGCGAGCATGCGCGCCAGCCAATAGAGCGCCGCGTCGGTATCGGAGCCGCGCACCGATTTATGCAGCGCGCTGATCAGGTTGTAGTGACCTTCCTGCTGCTTGTCGTAAAGCGGTGCGCGCTTCTGCACCAGCGCGGCCAATTGCTGCGGGCCGAGCGGCGGCGACTGGGGCAGCCGGTCGATCTCCTCGACCAGGTTCAGCAGGAATCGCCCGTCGCCATCGGCCATCGTCCGCAGCGCGGCGCGGCCGTCATCCGAAAGCGGCAGGCCATGGCCGAGAGCCCGTTCGGCGCGCTGCAACAATGTTTCAAGGTCGCCGTCGTCGAGCCGGCGCAGCACGAAAACCTGCGCACGCGACAGCAGCGCCCCGATCAATTCGAATGACGGGTTTTCCGTCGTCGCTCCGACGAGGATCACGGTGCCGTCTTCGACGACCGGCAGAAAGGCGTCCTGCTGGGCGCGGTTGAAGCGGTGGATCTCGTCGACGAACAGCAATGTGCCGTGGCCCATCGCGCGGCGCTTCCGCGCCGCATCGAACACCTTCCGGAGGTCGGCGACGCCGGAAAACACCGCCGACAGCGGCTCGAACGCGAGATCGGTACCCTGCGCCAACAGCCGCGCAATCGTCGTCTTGCCGCAACCCGGCGGTCCCCACAGGATCATTGAGGCCAGCCGCCGCTCCGCGACCATGCGGCCGATCGGCCCCTCGGCGCCGATCAGGTGGTCCTGGCCGACGATGTCGGCGAGGCGCTGCGGCCGCAGCCGGTCGGCGAGCGGGTGCGGGGCCTGGCTTTCGAACAAGGTACTCATTGAGTCAATTGGATGTGCGGCAGTCGTTTAGATATGGGCGGGTGCCTCAGGAATTGCACGCCGGCGCCGCCGCGAACACGTCATCGAAGGTCGCCCTGAGCGCGATGTCGACCTCTGCCATCGTCGCGGTGATGCCGAGCGCGGCGAGCGAGGTGACGCCGTAATCGGCGATGCCGCAGGGCACGATGCCGCGAAAATGACTAAGGTCCGGGTCCACGTTCAAGGCAACGCCGTGATAGGTGATCCAGCGCCGTATCCTGACCCCGATTGCAGCGATCTTGGCCTCGCCGCCATCGCGCCCGGCAACCCACACGCCGATCCGCCCGTCGCGCCGCTCGCCGCGCACGTTGAACCGCGCCAAGGCGCGGATCATCCATTCTTCGAGCCGCCACACGTGGCAGCGCACGTCATGCCCGTGGCGGTCGAGGTCGAGCAGCACATAGGCCACGCGCTGGCCAGGCCCGTGATAGGTGAACCGCCCGCCGCGGCCGCTTTTGAACACGGGCAGCGCCTGCGGGTCGAGCAGCTCGGCCGCGTCCGCGCTGGTGCCGGCGGTATAGAGCGGCGGGTGCTCCAACAGCCACACCAGTTCCGGCGCGCCTTGGTCACGGATCGCCGCCGCCCGCGCCTCCATTGCGGCTACGGCCGCGTCGTAGGGGACGAGCGCGTCGCTGTGGCGCCATTCGATTGCACGGGGCCAAGATCCGTCGTTCATCTTGCTATGATACCCCGTATTTGCTAGGACGCGCCCCACTCCCCGGCGTGCGGTCGTGGCGGAATTGGTAGACGCGCAGCGTTGAGGTCGCTGTGGGGGAAACTCCGTGGAAGTTCGAGTCTTCTCGACCGCACCAGCTTTGCCATCCGCTCCGCAGGCCCGGCGCGCCGCATAAGCGGCGTTAACCCTTCGTTGTGCCCGGCCCGGCATCATCGCCGGCGATGAGCGCCCGAACCAGCCGATCTCTCGGCTCCCCGGCAGGAGCGCACGCAGCGATGCGGCTGGCGCCGGTCAACGGGCTGCGCGGCATCGCCATTCTCGCCGTCATCTATTTCCATGTCGTCTGCGGCATGTGGCCCGCAACCGCCGTGCCGGTCTGGCTGTCGCCGGTTGTCACCAACGGCTGGACCGGGGTCAACCTGTTCTTCATCCTGTCGGGCTTGGTGCTGTTTCTGCCCTATGCCGCGGGCGAGCGGTCGATGGCGACGGTGGCCGATCGGCTGGCGTTCTATCGGCGGCGGTTTCTGCGCCTGATGCCGCTGTTTTACGCCGCAGCGATCGTCGAGTGGACGCTCGCCGGGCGGCATGACGGGCATGGGGTCGCCGAATTGCTGTCGGTCCTCAGCGTCGCGTTTACGCTGAACCCGCATGATTTCGCCCCATCCTTCAATACCGCCTTGTGGTCGATCGGGGTCGAGATCGCGTTCAGCGCGGTGTTTCCGTTCTTCGTGGTGGCGGCGACGCGGTTCAGCCTGGCGCGCGTTCTCGCGTTTGCGCTGGTGTTCGCGCTGGCGGCCCGGCTCGGGGGCATCAGCCGCTTTCCGGCGCTGCAGGGCGCCACCTTCAACAGCGACATGCTGCTGTGCCGGATCGACGAGTTCGTGATCGGCATGATGCTGGCGCGGCTCTATATCCGCGGTCGCCTGCCGTCCCGTTCCGGGCTATGCATGGCGGCGGGGGTTGCGCTCGTGTTCACGGCCTGGTGCGGCTTCGATCAGGTGTTGCGCGGCGGACTGCCGCCGATCGGCCGCGCCGTCCTCAACGATGTTCTCGATGCCGGCCTGTTCCTGGTGGTATGGGCGGCGTTGGCGCCGACGACGCGGATTGCGGCATGGCTGAGCTGGCGTCCGCTACAGCTGCTCGGCATGATGTGCTACAGCCTCTACATCTGGCACCTTCCGCTGCTTGATCTGATGATGCGCGGCCGCGGCGCCATGGGGTTCGGACCCTTTGCGGCCTCGCTTGCGCTTTTTGCGGTAATCACCCTGGCCATTGCCGCGCTCAGCTACCGCTTCATCGAATTCGCGCGGGTTTCCGACTGGCGCCGGCTGTTCCTGCTCGATCCGCCGCTGCGAGCCGCGCCGGGTTCGTGAGGCTGCAGCCCTCCCTTACAGGGCGAGCCTGTGGCATAAAGGGCGGATGCAGAATTCCCGGCTGTCGATGCTCGACCACGATCTCGGCCCCGAGATCGATCTGTTGCGCAACACGGTGCGCGACTTCGCCGACGACAAAATCGCGCCGCTCGCCGCCGCGATCGACCGCGACGACCGCTTTCCGGTCGAGTTGTGGCCCGAGATGGGCGCGCTCGGCTTGCATGGCATCACGGTCGAGGAGGAATACGGCGGCAGCGGCATGGGCTACCTCGCCCATTGCGTCGCGATGGAAGAGGTGAGCCGCGCCTCGGCCTCGGTCGGCCTATCCTATGGCGCGCATTCCAACCTCTGCGTCAACCAGATCCGCCGCAACGGCAACGAGGCGCAAAAGCGCAAATACCTGCCCGACCTGATTTCGGGCAAGCATGTCGGCGCCTTGGCGATGAGCGAGCCGGGCGCCGGCTCCGATGTTGTGTCGATGCGGCTGCGGGCCGACAGGAGGGGCGACCGGTTCATCCTCAACGGCAGCAAATTATGGATAACCAACGGACATTACGCCGATACGCTGGTGGTCTATGCCAAGACTAAGCCCGATGCCGGTGCGCGCGGCATCACCGCGTTCCTGATCGAGAAGGGCATGAGAGGGTTCCGGCCGGCGCAAAAGCTCGACAAGCTCGGCATGCGCGGCAGCCCGACCTCGGAATTGGTGTTCGAGGATTGCGAGGTGCCGGCGGAGAACGTATTGGGCCGGGTCGATGAGGGCGTGCGGGTGTTGATGAGCGGGCTCGATTACGAGCGCGCCGTGCTTGCCGCCGGGCCGCTCGGCATCATGCAGGCCGCGCTCGACACCGTGGTTCCCTACATCCACGAGCGCAGGCAGTTCGGCCAGGCGATCGGCGAGTTTGAATTGATCCAAGGGAAGCTCGCCGACATGTACACGAGCTTCAGCGCCTGCCGCGCCTATGTCTATGCGGTGGCCCGCGCGTGCGACCGCGGCGAGACCGCGCGCAAGGATGCGGCGGGCGCGATCCTTTACGCCGCCGAGGCCGCGACCCGGATCGCCCTCGACGCGGTGCAGATTCTCGGCGGCAACGGCTATATCAACGACTACCCGACCGGCCGCCTGTTGCGCGACGCCAAGCTCTACGAAATCGGCGCCGGCACCAGCGAAATCCGTCGCATGCTGATCGGCCGCGAGATTTTCAGCGAGAGCGCGTGAGCATGCCCGCATCGGTGTCGGCAACCTCGCTCGCAGCGCAGCTGCGGCGGTTCAACGAGATGGCATGATGTGATCGAATGAGGCTGACCGAGGAACAGGCGCTTTTGCGCGATGCGGCGCGCGACGTGGCGCAAACCCTGCTGGCGCCGCATGCGGCCGAATGGGACCGCGAGGCCAGGTTTCCGCAAGAGGCGCTGGCCGAGCTCGGCCGGCTCGGTTTCATGGGTATGCTGGTGCCCGAGCAGTATGGCGGTGCCGGCACAGGGTATACCGGCTACGCCCTGGCGCTCGAAGAGATCGCGGCCGGCGACGGCGCGACCTCGACGATCGTCGCCGTCAACTCGCTGAGCTCGTCGGTCGTGCTGGGCTACGGCTCGGAGGAACAGAAGCAGCGATTTCTGCGGCCGATCGCGGCGGGCGAAATGCTGGCGGCGTTCTGCCTCAGCGAGCCGCAGGCCGGCTCCGATGCAGCGGCGATCAAGACGCGCGCCAAGCGCCACGGCAACCGCTGGGTGGTGAACGGCACCAAGCAGTTCATCACCTCGGGCTCGACCGCGCAGGTCGCGATCGTCTTCGCCGTGACCGACCCCAAGGCCGGGCGCAAGGGCATCAGCGCCTTCATCGTGCCGACCGGCACGCCGGGCTGGCGCGTCGCCCGGGTCGAGCACAAATCGGGGCAGCGCGCCTCCGACACCGCGCAGATCGTGTTTGAAGACATGGAACTGACCCCCGATTTGATGCTCGGGGCCGAAGGCGAGGGGTATCGCATCGCGCTCCCCAACCTCGAAGGCGGCCGCATCGGCATCGCCGCGCAATCGCTGGGCATGGCCCGCGCCGCCTACGAGGCCGCCCTGCAATACGCGCAGCAGCGCGAGGCGTTCGGGCAGAAGATTGCCGCGCACCAGGCGGTGGCCTTCCGCCTTGCCGACATGGCAACCGAGATCAATGCCGCGCGCGGGCTGATCCTCGACGCCGCAGAGCGCCGCGACGACGGCGAACCGTGCCTCAAAGAGGCGGCGATGGCGAAACTGTTCGCCTCGGAAATGGCCGAGCGGGTGTGCTCCGCCGCGATCCAGATTCACGGCGGCTACGGCTATCTCGCCGATTTTCCGGTCGAGCGCATCTGGCGCGACGTGCGGGTGTGCCAGATTTACGAAGGCACCAGCGACATCCAGCGCCTCGTCATCTCGCGCGAGCTCACGAAGGGCTGACGCGCCGCGCCACCGCCAGCAACACCTGGTCGAGCGCCGCACCCTCGGCGAAATGGCCGATCTCGGGGCCGGGCGCGGTGCGCGGCGGCGCGATCGGGTCGGGGATCGGCGCGCCGAGACGCTGCGCGATCGGAATCATTCCGGCCCAGCATTCCGCGCCGTAATCGGCTTCAAGGTCGAGCGGTCCGCCGGCGCGAATTTTGGCCGAGGCCTCTTCGATCTCCATGCTGATCAGCGTGGTCGCCTTCAACTCCTGCGGCAGGATATCGCGCATGAGGCCGGTGCGGCCGGGATAGAGCCGCTCGATGAAGGCGTTGAACCCGGCCTCCTTGTGCCTGGGATCGGTGACAATCGATGCGGTGCCGAAGGCCATCACCGCGCGGTAGTTCATCGAGTGGCGAAAGGCGGAGCGCGCCAGGATCAGCCCGTCGATATGACTGACCGTCACGCACACCGGAATCCCCGCGGCCTGGCTGCGCAGCATCCGGCTCGCCGACGAGCCGTGCCAGTAGAGCCGTTCGCCTTCGCGCCAGAACAATGTCGGCGTCACGTAAGGCCGCCCGTCGATCACGTAGCCGATATGGCACAGCAAGGCCGCATCGAGGATCGCGAACACGGTGTCGCGGTCGTAATGCGCGCGCTCTGGATGTCGGCGCACCCTGGTACGCTGGGTCGGGATGAAGCCGGGCGGCGGTGCGGTGTCGGACATGGCGGGCGCTTTCGGCAACGAATGCGCCCAGCCTAGTTGGTCATCTGGTTTGATAGAAGGTCCGGTTTCGACAGTTTGAGAAGACCAGTTTGCCGCCCGAATGCCTCCTCCATGCGCTCGACCGCGCGCGCCATCGCTGCCTCGCTGTGCCCGGTATAGCCGAGCACGAGGCCGGGCGGGCGGCTTGTCGCCAAGGTCAACGACGACAACGGCACGCTCCGCACTCCGGCTTCCGCCAGCATGGCCGCGGCGGCGCGGTCGGACCAATCGGGCGGCAGCCAGGCGGTCAGGTACATGCCGCTCTCGCTCCGGCGAACGGTCAGGATGCCATCGAGGCGCCGGCCGATCAGCGCGGTCAGAAACTGCTGCCGCTCGGCGTAGAGGGCCCGCATTCGCCTCAGGTGCCGGGCGAAATGGCCGCCGAGGATGAAATCGGCGAGGATCGTCTGGACCGGGCCCGAGCTTTGCCGGTCGGTCAGATAGCGCGCCGCCGCGAACGGTGCGACCAGGTCCTCGGGCAATACCGCATAGCCGAGCCGCAATGACGGAAACAGCAATTTGCTGAACGTGCCGAGATAGATGACGCGGCCGGCCCGGTCGAGCCCCTGCAACGACGGCAGCATCCGGCCGGGGCTCTGAAACTCGCTCTCGTAATCGTCTTCGACGATCCAGGCGCCGGCGCGTTCGGCCCAGTCGAGCAGCTCGACGCGGCGCGCGAGCGGCATCGCCATGCCGAGGGGGTATTGCCGCGACGGTGTGGTGTAGACGAGTCGCGGCGGTTTCGCACCGCTCGGCGCCGCCGCGATCGCCAGCCCGTGCCGGTCGACCGGAACCGGAACGACGTGCGCCCCGGCGACGGTCAGAATGTCGAAGGCGGCGCGGTAGCACGGGTCTTCGACCCAGGCGGCATCCCCGGGATCGAGCAGGACGCGTGCCGCCAGGCTGAGCCCCTGCTGGGTTCCTGCGGTCAATACGATGTGGTCGGGCCGGCAGCGCACCCCGCGCGCCGCACCGAGATAATCGGCGATCGCCCGGCGCAATTGCGCCTCGCCGTGCGGATCCCCGTAATGCCATTGCCCCTGCGCGCGGCCCGACAAGGCGCGCGCGGCAAGGCGCTTCCAATTGGTGATGAAGCGGCCGTCGATCTCGGCGAAGCCGAGTTCGAACGGGCGGGGCTCGGCACGATGCGATGGGGCGAGGTCGTTGAGCAGCCTCCCTGCGCGCGAAATCCGCCGCGGCGCCGGCGTCGGTGCGTCAGTGCGGCCGGGCTCGGCGGCTCGCGGCTGCGCCAGCGGCGTCACGACGTAATAACCGGAGCCGGGGCGCGCGGCGAGGTATCCTTCGGCAACCAATTGCTCGAACACGCCGACGACGGTGCTGCGCGCCAGCGCCAGCTCGGCCGCGAGCGCGCGGGTCGAAGGCAACCGCGCGCCGGCACCGACGCCGCCCTCGGCGATGCTCCGGCGCAATGCCGCCGCGAGCTGGCGCGACAAGGGCACGGGCGAGGCGCGGTCGAGGCCCGTCGTCCACAACATGGCGCCGGCGGGAACGGCGGAAGACGGTGGCGTCATGGCCATGATTTTATGCACGATCCTTTAGGGTAGAACCGATTTCTCCGTCTCGCCTCCTCCGGACCTGTTCCGGGGTCCGCGAACTCGTTGAAATAACTCGCGGATGGCCGGCTGAAGCCCGGCCAAGGCGTTGCTTGGGCGATCGACGAGACGCTAGGATCGTCGCCGTCAAGACGGCGCATGGGAAGAGCGAGATGGAATCCGGGCCGCTGGTGGTCACCTTCAATGTCGGCGCGCGCGGCCGCGCGATCATCGCCGACGAACTCGGCGGCGCTGCCGACATCGTCTACCTGGGCGAGGTCGCCGCGAACGCGCGAGCTGGCGTGTTGAGCA
The DNA here is from genome assembly GCA_030041385.1 of Alphaproteobacteria bacterium. Classification (GTDB taxonomy): domain Bacteria; phylum Pseudomonadota; class Alphaproteobacteria; order ATCC43930; family CGMCC-115725; genus DATARH01. The sequence continues at coordinate 14,001 of JASHNY010000038.1, read as the reverse complement.
GCGCCGGCGTGGTGCTCGCCAACGACATCGCGGCCGAGCTGGCCCCGGACGAGCGCCAGCTGATCGGTGGTGCGCGGCTCCTGCAATTCACCGCCGCCGGCATCGATTGGGTGCCGATCCTCGACCTGCCGCCCGGCCTGCCGGTGGCCGGCAACAGCGGCGCCTCGGCCGAGCCGATGGCCGAGCACGTGCTTGCGATGGCCCTGGCGGCGGCAAAACGCCTGTTCGTCGAGCATGACAATCTGAAGCGCGGCGAGTTCAACCAGCGCAGCCCCAACAAAATGCTGCGCGGCGGGGTGTGCGGCATTCTCGGGCTTGGCGGGGTCGGAATCGCGACGGCGCGGCTGGTGCGCGCGTTCGGCATGACGGTGCATGCGATCAACCGCAGCGGCCGCAGCGACGAAAAGCTCGACTGGATCGGCACGCCCGACCGGCTCGACGACATGCTCGCCGCGGCCGATCTGTTTGTGGTGTGCGTGGCGTTGACCCGGCAGACGCTCGGCATGATCGGCGCGCGCGAACTGGCGCTGATGAAGGAGGATGCCATCCTCGTCAATGTCGCGCGCGGCGAAATCATCGACGAGGCGGCGCTTTACGCCCATCTCGTCGGGCATCCGCGGTTCTTTGCCGGCATCGATGCGTGGTGGATCGAGCCGGTGCGGCATCACCGGTTCGCGATGGGGCACGATTTTCTCAGCCTGCCGAACGTGATCGGCTCGCCGCACAACTCGGCCGGGGGCGGAGCGTGGCGCGATGTGTCGCTGCGCCGGGCGGTGGCCAATTGCCGCCGCGCCCTCGTCGGCGAGACGCCGCTGCATCTCGCCGGCGAAGAAGAGCGGATGATGTGAGGGGTGTGGGGGCTTAGCCCGGCCGGTGCAGTTCGGGCGGGCGGCGGGTGAGGGTGCGGCGCCCGCGCTTCCATGCGGCGAGCGGCGAGCGGATTTCCGCTACCGCCTGCTCGGCGCTCGTCGCATCGAAGACGACGATATCGGCCGGGTTGCCGGGCGCGAGGCCGTAATCGGCAAGGCGCAGCAGCCGCGCCGAATGCTCGCTCAGCATCAGGAACAACTCGCGCAATCGCGCTGCCCCGGCGACCTGAAGCAGATTGGCGTGCAGGTTGGCGATGCGGATCAGCGAGCAATCGCCGTAAGGGGTCGCCGGGTTCAGCACGTTGTTGCTCGATAGCGCGCAGGTGACGCCGTGCTCGGCGAGGAAATTGGCGTCGGCGACGCCGCGGCGCACGGCATGATCCTGGTCGCGCCCCATCAAATAGAGGTCGGTCGCCGGCAACACGCTGACCGCGATCCCGGCATCGGCAAGGCGGCGCGCCATCGCGGCGAGCTCGCCCGGCGGCAGCAGCGACAGTTTCGCCATGTGGCCGGCGACGACGCGGCCACCGCGCCGGTAGCGCTCGGTCAAGGCCAGCACGTGCGCGATATGCATCGTGTCGGCGGTGTCGCCGACATCGAGATGCAGATCGAGGTCGACATCGAACTCGCGGGCGAGCGCAAACAGCCTGTCGAGCTGGCCATTCGGGTCATTGTCGTAGCGCGGCGCGCCGCCGAGCACCGGGGCGCCCGCCTTCAGCGCCGCGGCCAATAATTCCTCGGTGCCGGGATTGTTGGTCAGTCCTTCCTGCGGAAACACGCAGGTTTCGACATCGATCGCCCAGCGGTAGTCGGCCGCCAGCGAGGTGATCGCCTCGAACCCCGAGAGGCCGACGACCGGGTCGATCTCGACCTGGGTGCGCATCCGCGTCGTGCCGTTGACGAGGCATTCGCACAGCGTCTGCTCGGCGCGCTCGTGGATATCGGCGACGGTGAAGTCGCGCTTCAGCGGCGCGGTCAATTCGACCGGATTGATGCGACGCGTCGAGGGCGGGGGACAGCGGTCGATGATGCGCGACTTGTCGAGGTGGATATGGGTCTCGATCAGCCCGGCGCAGACCAGCCGTCCGCCGGCATCGTAGGTTTCGCCAGCGCCGGCGAGATGCGGCCCCATCGCAACGATGCATCCATCGGCGACGCCGATATCCACGAGGCCGCCGGCGAGATCCTGCACCGGCCGCGCGTTCTTGACGATCAGGTCCATTGGCAGCGCTTTCGGCAGAATCCGCGCTGTGGCGTATCGGCGCCGACCGTGCCAGTCAATTTGCCGATCCGCAACGTGCGCGATGGCGTGGCCGGCAATTGGCGCGCGAAGCTGCGGCGTCGTAAGAGGCCGGTCGGGCCGCCGCTAGATCGCCGCTTCGGTGGCGCTGTCGAAGAAATGCAGGCGCTCGGGGTTGAGCGCGAGGCGCAAGCGGTCGTGCATGTTGGCGACCACCGACGGATCGACCGCAGCCACCATCGTCGTGCCGCCGACCGTCACATCGAGCAGGATTTCCGAGCCGAGCCGCTCGACCACCTCGACCAGCGCGTCGATGGCCAAATCGTCCGGGTCGGCCGCGCCGGCGACCCGCATATCCTCGGGCCGCACGCCCAGCGAGACCTCCCGGTCGGCATAGGGCGCGAGCCGGGAGGCAGCGGTCTGCGGCAATTTCAGCCGGATGCCGTCGGCCAGCGCCCATAGCCCGCCATTCTCGCGGCTCAGCCGAACCGTCGTGAAATTCATCGCCGGCGAGCCGAGAAACCCGGCGACGAACCGGTTGGCCGGCTGATTGTAGAGTTCGAGCGGTTCGCCGACCTGCTGGACCCAGCCGTCGCGCATCACCACGACGCGGTCGCCGAGCGTCATCGCCTCGACCTGGTCGTGGGTCACGTAGATCGCCGTGGTGCCGAGCCGCACGTGCAGTTTTTTGAGCTCGACCCGCATCTGCACGCGCAATTTCGCGTCGAGGTTGGACAGCGGCTCATCGAACAGGAACACGCGCGGATGCCGCACGATCGCGCGGCCGAGCGCGACGCGCTGGCGCTGCCCGCCGGAAAGCTGGCGCGGCTTGCGCTTCAGATAATCCTGAATGCCCAGGATCTCGGCCGCTTCCTGCACCCGCGTGCCGATCTGGCTGCGGTCGAACTTCCGCATCTTGAGGCCGAACGCCATGTTGTCGTAGACGCTCATATGCGGGTAGAGCGCATAATTCTGAAACACCATCGCGATGTCGCGATCCATCGGCGGCAACTCGTTGACCACCGTGTCGTCGATCAGAATATGGCCCGAGGTGATGCTTTCGAGGCCCGCGACCATGCGCAATGTGGTGGTCTTGCCGCAGCCGCTGGGGCCGACCAATACGACGAATTCCTGATCGCGAATGTCGAGGTTCACGTCCTTGACGGCGTGAAACTCGTCGTACTTCTTGTTCAGGCTGCGAATGACGACTCGAGCCATCGACCTATCCTTTCACCGACCCGGTGATGCCCGAGACGTAATGCTCGACGAAGAACGAATAGACGAACGCGACCGGGATCGACCCGAGCAGCGCGCCCGCCATCAATTGGCCCCAATAAAACACGTCGCCGCGGACCAGGTCAGAGGTGACCCCGACCGACACGGTCTTTTCGGTGGGCGAGGACAGGAACACCAGTGCATAGATGAACTCGTTCCACGACAGGGTGAAGGCAAAGATCCCGGCCGACAGGATGCCGGGCAGGGCGACCGGAAAGACGATGAACAGCATCGCCTTCCATCGCGTCGCCCCATCGATCCGGGCGCATTCCTCGAGCTCCTTGGGGATCGATTTGAAATATCCCATCAACAGCCAGGTGCAGAACGGCACGAGAAAGGTGGGATAGGTCAGGATCAGCGCCCACGGCGTGTCGCCGAGGTGGAAATTGCGGATGATGTCGGAAAGCGGAATGAACAGGAGCGTCTGCGGCACCAGGTAGGTGATGAAGATGCCGGTGCCGATGCTGCCGGCAAACGGAAATTTCAGCCGCGACAGCGCATAGCCGGCAAACAGCCCGCAAAACAGCGAGATCAGCGTCGCCGCGATCGAGATGATCATCGTGTTCAGCATCCACGTCGAAAACAGCGTCTGCGTTAACAGGTCGTGGACGTGCTGAAAGGTCGGGTGCAGGGTCCAGAACGGCTGGTAGAGCGGCGAGCTCCACGGCTTGTACAATTCGCGATCCGGCCGGATCGCGGTCACCAGCATCCAGTAGAACGGGAACAGCAGAAAGATCACGAACGCGGTCACCGGCACGTAGAAAAAGCTCCAGCGCCGCCAGCGGGCTCCCTCAATCATCGTTGGTTGCCATCATGGTTCGGGCCCATCCCAGTGAATCGGATACCGCTCGGCTTGCATTGTCATTGCGAGGAACCGGCCGCTGGAAAACGGGTTCCGGGCTCGGCCCTGTGCGCCGCCCCGGAATGACGGTCGCGGACTCATTCGTCTGAATTGGACCACTAGACCGTCTCGACCCGGCGGATATAGACGAGCTGCACGATCACGACGAGCAGCAGGATCGGAAAGATCGCCAGCGAGATCGCCGCGCCTTGGCTCAGCAACCCGGTGCCGATGCCGATCTGGTAGGCGTAGGTGGCGAAAAGCTGGGTTGTGTTGGCGGGTCCGCCGCCGGTCAGAACATAGACGAGCTGGAAATCGGCGAAGGTCTGAATCACCGAAAACAGCATGATCACCATCGTTACCGGCAGCAATAGCGGCCAGGTGACATGGCGGAAGCGCGCCCAGGCGCGCGCGCCATCGATCGCCGCCGCCTCGTGCAATTCCGGGCTGATCGTCTGCAAGCCCGCGAGCAGGCTGATCGCGAAGAACGGTACGCCGCGCCACACATTGACGATGATAACCGAGACCATCGCCAGCACCGGCTCGCCAAGCCAGTTGATCCGGTCGGCGACCGTGATCAGGTGGAGATGCAGCAAAACGTAATTGATGACGCTGAAGGTCGGGTCGAACATCCACTTCCAGGCAAAGGTCGACAGCACCGTCGGGATGATGAACGGCAGCAGGATGAAGGCGCGCATGAAGGCCTTGCCGCGAAAGCTGCGGTTCAGCAACAAGGCCAGCCACAGCCCCAGCGCCAGTTTCGTCGTCGTCGCGACGACCGTGTATAAGCAGGTGTTCCACACCGCCATGCGGAAGATGTCGTCGTGCCACAGCGCGACGAAATTCTGCAACCCGACGAAATGCCCCGGCTGCCCCACCGTGGTGTTGGTGACCGCCAATTCGATGCCCTTGACGAAGGGATAGGCGACGAACAGGCCGAGGAGGATGATGGTCGGCGCCAGCAGCGCCAGCCCCAGCCACCGCTCGTCTTCGAGCATCCGGCCGATCGGCCCGCGCGGGCGACGAACGACATACGCCCGGGATGAGGCGGCGGAAAGGAGGGACATGGCGGCGCTCTCCGGACCCGTTCAATGCGGCGCGCGCCGCGCCCGCGACGATCCGCGGACGCGGCGGCAAGCGGCGAATTGCGCCGCCTTACACACTATAAATCGACTTCAGCTCGCCGGTGGCCCAGTTGACGGCGTCCTGGGCCTTCATGCCCTGGACCGCCTTGGCGTACATGTCGATGATGATGTACTTCGTTTGGACCTCCGCTGCGGCGCGGCCCGGCGGCCCCGCATAGCCGGTTAGCCGGCCCTGGCGCGGCAGGTTCTTGAACGGCGTCAGCACCGGGTCGGCGCTCCACACCTTGTCCTTCTCCCAATACCTGGTGGCGCCGTCGGTGTAGCCCTGCTGCGAGGTGAACCATTCCTCGAATACCGGCTTCGTGTGGACCCATTTGAGGAACGTCTTGGCCGCCTTCTGGTTCTTTGAATACTGCATGACCATGTCGGTGAACGGACCGGGCAGGTTGTATTGCCCGCCCGGACCCTTGGGCAGCGGGGCGTGCCGGATGTCCTTGTACATCGGCGTGCCCTTCTCGGTCTGGTAGGTGTCGGGTTTGCGCTTGGCTTCGATATAGATCGAGGCGCCGTTGTTGGTGCAGCAGATCGTGCCCGCCAGAAAGGCGCGGTTGTTGCTCGAATCGTCCCAGGCCAGACCGCCCGGATCGCACGCCTCATTCCAGAACGGCACGGCCCGCTCGACCGACTCCAGCGTCGCCTTGCTGTTGAGCGCGACGGTCTTGCCGTCGGCGTCGACCTCCTTGCCGCCCCACGACCACAGCCACGGATACCAGAAGCCCGGCGGGTCGCCAAACGAATGGCTCAGCGCCTGGCCGATCGGCGTGCCCTTGGCCTTCAGCTTCTTGCCGGCGTCCTGCAGTTTCTCCCAGGTGTCGGGGAAAGTGTGGTAGCCGATCTCGTCGAACCACGATTTGCGATAGGCGACGAGGCCGCCGCCGATCGCCCACGGCACCCCGATCCACTTGTTGCCGACCGTCGCGACCTGTTTCGAGATCGGGTAATAGCCGCCCTGTTCGTGGCCGATCTCCTCGGCCACGTCGCTGACGTCGGCGAGGCTGGTGCTGTAAAGCTGCGGCCAGTTGTTGAGCGCGAAGATGATGTCCGGCCCGTTTCCGGACTGGATCGCCGAGGTGACGCGCGCCTGAATGTCGTTGGCGTTGATGGTTTCGAGCTGCAATTTGATGCCGAGCGCCTTCTGGCATTCCTCGGTAATCTTGCCTTTGAGCAGCGTGTCCGACGCCGGCACGAAATCCGACCAGCGTACCCAGTGCAGCGTCGTCTGCTGCGCATAGGCTGGCGCCCGGCCACTCGCGATAACCGCCGCCACCCCACCGGAAAGCTGCAAAAAACGACGCCGATCAAGGCGACCCATGGTTGTGTCTCCCCCCGCTTAGATTCGGTCCGCGAAATCTTTAGAGGCTTGCCAACGGCGGCACAAGGGGCGCAACCGTCGCGGCCCGGCGTGAACGGCAGGGCAGATGCCACGAAACCGCTGGCCTCGGCGCGCCGGCATCGCACCTTGCCACCGCGGGCGGCGGCGGCGATGCTGTGGCGACGCGGCCGGGCGGGACAGGAGGGCGGCGCGTGGACGATGCAGCAGCCTTGCGGCGGGAATTGATGGCCGTCTTCGACCAACTGCCCGAGAAATTGCGCGAGGCGATCAATTATTCGCCGGAAGCGCTCGATCCGCTCGGGCTGGCGAGGCTATGCCGGCGGCACGGCGCCGCCAATGTTCTGGCAATGATCGAGCTGAAGCTGGCGCGCGCCGGCAAAGGCCCGCCGGCAAAGCCCACCGAGGGCGCTCGCGGCAGCGGCTGAACGCTCAGCGCCGCGCGACGCTGCGAGCCGCGCTGGCGGACAGGCCTTCCGCTGCCGCCCGCCGCAAGGCGCGGCGGCAGAGCGCGGTTTCGGCGATTTCGTGGCGCAATTCCTCGGCAAGCCGTCGCGAACCGGCATGATGCGCCGCGCGCCGGCGATGATGCAGGCAGGCCAGCTTGGCCGAGGCGACCGCGAATTCCGCCGCCGCCTCGTCGCCCGGCTGCCGGGGCCGCCCGCACAGCAGGCGCTCGCGCACCCGCCCGAGGAAGCGGCGCGGATCGCGCGGGTACGGCGTGCGCGCCGCAGCAACGGGTTCGGCAATGCCGGCTTCGCTCAGCAAGAGCAGGTCGAGCCCCGGCCGACGGCGTGCATCCGGCGGTGATGTCGCCGCGATCGCCAGCTCGTATCGCCCGCGCGATGCCGCCGCCAGCGCGGCGGCCCAATCCGGCACGGCGATGGCGGCAATCCCGGCCTCTTCCAGCATCGCCGCGATCCGCTTGCTGTCGACGCAATCATGCTCGATGACGAGGACCTTCGGCTGCTCGGGACCAGTCATTCGCCACACGTTTCAATGATCATCGTTCCGCGGTCAGGTATAGCGAAAAACTTGCCTTGTGGATTGTTTTTCGCTGCGATTTTTTGCGGGTTTTTATTCAAGCCCGTGCGGGCTCGGTAAATTTATTATTACTCCTGCGCGTTTTCCTGCCAGCGCAGGGAGCACGGCGGCAGAGCCGATGCCTGCCGCCGCTTCCTGTCGTGTGTACGCCGCCGTTTACTGTGCGGCGGCCCGCATCGGCACATGCGCCTTGAGGAAGTTGCGCACCCGGTTGATTGTCCGCGCCTTCAACTCGGGCGGCTCCCGCCACGGGAAAACCGTCACCTCGGCATTCGGCGCCAGCGAGGCGACGTCGACCGAGGTCTGGTAGGGGTGCGCGGGCGTGTCGTCGGGCAATACCAGCATCGGGGTGCGGCAGTTGCGGATGAAGTCGCGCGACACGCTGTACAGGAAATCGGGGTTCACGCGGTAGAGATTGTGAAAATATTTCTCGATCGTTTCCATCGTCACGTCGGGCCGCCGGGCACGGAACTCGGGGACCCAGTTTTCATGGCCGTGCCGGTACATCACATCCGGGTCTTCCGGCCGGTGTCCGACGCTCTGGCAGAACACGGCGGCGACGACGCGCCCGGGAGCCCGCTGCATCAGCTTGCCGGCAAAACAGCCGCCGATGCAGTAGCCCATGTAGAAGAACTTATCGATGCCAAGATGGTCCATCAGCCCCAGCTGGTCGTCGGCAAAGGCGTCCCACGGATCGCCGGTCGGGATCGGGCCCGTCGACTCGCCGCCATTGGCATTGCGCTGGTCCATCGTGATGCAGCGGAAGTCGTTCTTGAACTCCTCGGGCGCGTTGAACACCGCGGTCGGCCAGTTGGTGACCTGGGAGTTCAAGCCTCCGCCGGGGGTGACCAGCAGCGGGAAACCGGACCCGGTCTCCTCGTAGCGGATGCGAACGTTGCCTTTTTCGTAGAACGGCATGGCTGTTCCTCCTTGCCTGGTGGATGTCCGGGGTCCGTATGCGTCTATCCGCTCTGGCTCAACCCTTCCGCACGAACTTGTCCACACCGCGGTCCTGGGTCAATCCCGCGTAGATGTCGCCGCGCGAGTCGACGCCGACACCGTGGACATGGCGGCTCGCCATGCGGGCGAGCACCGTTCCCTCGCCGTCGCGAATGCAGACATAGGCGGGGTTGCCGGCATCTTCCTGCTCGGCAATGTAGAAATTGCCGTCCCGGCCGCGGGTGATGTCGTTCGGCCCGCCCATCCCGGTCCATTGGCCGAGGAAGTCGCCCTCGGGCGAGAAGATCTGGATGCGCTTGTTCGACCGGTCGGCGACATAGAGCCTGCCGTCGGGGTCGAAGGCGATGCTGTGCGGCAGGTGGAACTGGCCTTCGCCCTTGCCCGGCGTGCCCCACGATTTGACCAGTCTTCCGTCGCCGGTGAAGCGGTGCACGCGGGCATTGCGGTACCCGTCGGTCACATAGATGTCGCCGTTGGGGTGGGCCATCATCTCGGTCGGATGGTTGAATGGCCCTGCCGCGCGTTCGACCAGCCAGTTCTCGACGCGGCCGGTGTCGGAATGCTGGCCGCGGGTGCCCAGCGACAGTTTGACCTTGCCGTCGAGCGAGAACGATTTCGCCACCGAGTCCGAGCGGTCGGTGGTGTAGACCGTGTCGCCGACGATCTTCAGCCCGTGCGGGTCGGTGATCTCGCCGCTGCCCCAGGCGCCGAGATAGGTGCCGTCGCGATCGAACACCACGACCGGCGGGTCCTTGCGCTGGAACACGTAGATGCGGTCCTGCGCGTCGGCCGCGACCCTGCTGATCAGCCCGAACGGTTCTCCGCCGGGCAGTTTGAAGAAGTCGGGGATCAGTTCATAGGTGTATTTGCCCGTGCCAATCTGTGCCATCGCCGTTTTCCTCCTCGGAAAATGAGCGCGAAACCCACTATTGGGCGGCAGCCGCGGCCTGATGCACCGCGACGGCGGGTTGGTTGGCCTTGAGGAAGGTGCGGATGTGGCGCACCGCCAGCGGGATCTGCTCCGCGGAGGCCTTCCACGGATAGAGGCTCACCTGCGCGTTCGGCGCCAGATGCACGCTTTCCATCGCCACGGCATAGGGGTGAGCCGGGACGTCGTCGGGCAGGACGAGGATCGGCGTCTGGCAGGCGCGGACGAAATCGCGCGTCACCGTAAAGACGAAATCGGGGTTGGCGCGATACATCTTGCTGAGAAAGGCGCCGACCATCTCCATCGTGATGTCGGGCCGCCGCTCGCACAGCGCCGGGCCCCAGCCTTTGATGTTGTTCTGGTAGAAGAGGTCGGGAATCTCCGGGCGGAACCCGCTCGGCTGCGCCAGCACGGCGGCGACGATGCGCCCGGGCGCGCGCCGCAGCAGGTTCCAGATGAACGGGCCGCCGATGCAGAAGCCCAGCACCATGAATTCCCGGATGCCCAGATGGTCCATCAGCCCGAGATGGTCGTCGGTATAGGCATCCCACGGCCGGTCGATCGCGAGCGGCCCTGAGGATTGTCCGCCATTGGCGTTGCGCAAATCGGCGCCGATAACGCGGTATTCGCGCTTAAACTCATCGAACGGGTTGAACGGGTGGTTGGCCAGGCCCGCGACCGTCGAGTTCAGCCCGCCGCCGGGAATGACCAGGAGCGGAAAGCCCGAGCCGGCCTCTTCGTAATGAATGCGAACGTCGCCTTTTTCGTAGAACGGCATGGGTTTCCTCCTTCTCCGGTGTCGTGGCGCGAGGCGCGCATCTCGATCCGCCGCACGCGCCGCCGGGGGTTCCGCGCGGCGCCGACGTTCCCCGGGGCGGATTCTATCGCGCGGACGCACCCTCCGCTTCAAGCTTTTCGGCCGGCTTATTCGCCGGCAATGTTTTGCCGCGCAAGAGCGCAGCAGATGCCGCCCGGCGCGCTCGCCATCGGCGGCCGGGCACCCTATGCTGGCAACGGCAGCCTGCCTCGAGGAGGACGCTGATGAAGCCCGAAACAGTAGGCCTGTCGTCGGCGCGCCTGGCGCGGCTCGACGAGGTGATGAAGCGCCGCTATGTCGAGGGCGGCTATCTGCCCGGGATGCTGACCTATATCTATCGCAAGGGCCACCTGGTCCATACCGCCATGTGCGGCCACATCGACATCGAGCGCGGCAAGCCGATGCGCGAAGACGCGATCTTCCGCATCTACTCGATGAGCAAGCCGATCACGGCGGTCGCGTTGATGATGCTGGTCGAAGAGGGGCTCGTCGGCCTCGACGACGCCGTTCACAGCCACATTCCGGCCTGGGCGAAGCTCGGCGTTTATGCCAGCGGCATGCCGTCGCTGTTGGCCGACGCGACGCCCGGCTATCTGACGACCCCGGTGATGCGGCCGATGAAAATCATCGACCTGGCGACCCACACCTCGGGCCTCACCTATGGCTTCATGATGCGCAGCGCGGTCGATGCCGCCTATCGCCGGGCCGAGGTGACCGACCGCCAGGCCGCCGGGGGATTGCAGGGCATGGTCGACAAGCTGGCGCAAATCCCGCTCGAATTCTCGCCGGGAACGGCGTGGAATTATTCGGTGTCGATCGACGTGCTCGGCTACCTCGTCGAAAAGCTGTCGGGCATGCGCTTCGGCGAGTTCCTGCGCACCCGGCTGTTCGAGCCGCTCGGCTTGCGCGACACCGCATTCTCCGTGCCGGAGGACAAGACCGATCGGTTCGCCTGCTGCTATCAGCCGGAGGCCGGAGGGCGGGGGCTGAAGCTCCAGGATGACGCCCGCGAAAGCACCTACGCCAAGCCGCCGGAGCTTGAATCGGGCGGCGGCGGGCTGGTGTCGACGGCGCACGACTATCTGCGCTTCTGCCGCATGATGCTGAACGGCGGCACGCTCGACGGCGTGAAAATCCTCAGCCCCAAGACGGTTGCCTTGTTCAGCCTCAACTACCTGCCCGACGGAAGGGAGGTGGCCGACATGGCGCTGCCCGGCATGTTCAGCGAAAGCGGGTATGCCGGCGTCGGCTTCTCGCTCGGCTGCGGCGTCAATGTCGATGTCGCCAAGACCCGCCTGCCCGGCACGGTCGGCGAATATTTCTGGGGCGGCGCCGCCGCCACCGCCTTCTGGATCGACCCCAAGGAAGAATTGACGGTCGTGTTCATGACCCAGGTCATCGGCAGCGAGGCGCGCCTGACCTTGCGCCGGGATCTGCGCACGCTGGTCTATTCGGCGATGACCGAGTCGTTCGCCTGATCACGGCCTTCGAGACGCGGTTCGTTACGCCGGCCACGTCGCTTCGACCCAAAGCCCACATCGTGGCCGCGCGCATGGGTGGGTGAAATTCGGCCGCGAGCCGACAACCAGGGAGGAGCGCCATGCCGGCGACAGCGGATATCGATCGGGTGCTCAAATCGGCAACGGAGCGCGGCGACGTGCCGGGCGTTGTGGCGATGGCGACAAACCGCGACGGCGCGATCTACGCGGGCGCGTTCGGCCGGCGTGCCCTGCCGGAAGGCGTGGCGATGACCGCCGATACGGTGTTCTGGATCGCCTCGATGACCAAGGCGATCACCTCGACCGCGGCGATGCAGCTCGTCGAACAAGGCCGGCTGGCGCTCGACCGGCCGATCGCCGACATCCTGCCGGAACTTGCGGCGCCGCAGGTGCTGGAGGGCTTCGATAGCGCCGGCGAGCCGATGCTTCGTCCGGCCCGGCAGCCGATCACGTTGCGCCATCTGCTGACGCATACCGCCGGCTTCGTCTACGACATCTGGAACCCGGAGATGGTCCGCTACATGGAGAAGCGGGACATCCCGGGCATCATTAGCTGCCGCAACGCGGCACTGGAACTGCCGCTGATGTTCGAGCCGGGCAGCCGGTGGGATTACGGCATCAACATCGATTGGGTCGGCAAGGCGGTCGAGCGGGTCAGCGGCCGCCGGCTCGGCGAATATTTTGCCGAACATCTGTTCGGGCCGATCGGTATGACGGATACCGCGTTCCGGCTCACGCCGGAGCGCCGCACCCGCCTCGCCGGCATGCATGCGCGCGGCGAAGATGGCACGCTGGCGCCGATCGAGTTCGAGATCCCGCAGGAGCCCGAGTTCGAGATGGGTGGCGGCGGGCTCTACGGCACCGCGGCGGACTATCTCGCCTTCGCCCGCGTCTTTCTCAACCAGGGCCGCCCGATCCTGAAGCCAGAGACGGCGGCGATGATGACGCGCAACGCGATGGGGGAACTCGATGTCCGCCTGCTCAAGACCGCCGTTCCGGCCTATTCCAACGACGCCGAATTCTTTCCGGGCATGGTCAAGAAATGGGGGCTCGGCTTCATGATCTCGCCCGAGCCGGTGGCGGGCGGGCGCAGCGCCGGCAGCCTGGCCTGGGCCGGGCTCGGCAACACCTATTTCTGGATCGACCCGGCGCGGAATATCGCCGGCGTCATCCTGATGCAATTAATCCCGTTTGCCGATCCGGCGGCGCTGCGGCTGCTCGACGGGTTCGAGCAGGCGGTCTACGCGGCGCTGGCCTGAGCCGGCGGCGATCGCCGCTGCGCCGGGCGGGGCCGCGCCGGCCGCCGCCGCACAGTGGGTTGACCGTATCCGGAACCCCGGCGATCCTGCCCGGTGGAAGAGTACCGCTCCCGGTGGGGCGCGCGGGCTTCAAACCCGTTGGGAGGCGCCTCGGCGTCTCCGGTAGGTTCGACTCCTGCCTCTTCCGCCAATTTCCTGTCCCAGGCTGTACCATGATGTCTCATCGACACCAGAGAACACATGGATAATTTCTGATTTCTGTGTTGAGGCGTATTAGGTTGTTCGCTACCGCTTCATAGAGATAAGTTGTCTGCAACGGTGTAACCGGGTGATCCCATTTATGGGCGCGCGCTCGCATGTGCGCTCGAACATCGGGGCCGATTTGGAGCGTTGCAGCGTTGTACATTGTTATGAAAGGGAAAAACGTGAAACGTTCGGAGATGCCGAGCGTTGCAGACGGTCAGCCGCGCCGCGTGGAAATCTGTTTGCCAACCAACGGGCGCGAGCCGCGGTCAAAACAATAAAGCGAGGCGTGCGACGTATGCGAGCAGATCACGCGTCGCCCCCCACGTCTTTCAGTAAGTACTCGAGCGGCAGCCGCGTGCACCGCGCCGAGTAGCCGGCAAAGCGCCGCTGCAAGGGTCGCATGGGGTCGTCTCCGTGCCACATCGCGCCGGGAACGCGGCGCGGCGCTTGCACCCACGGCAATCTCGTGCCGCTCTGGCCAGCCCGGATGGTCGCTCGGCAAACAGAATGGTACGGACGCTTCCACCGGGACGGTCGTTTGCGCCCAA